>JBJTJJ010000141.1:0-5493 GCA_046095445.1 Sediminibacterium sp. | reverse complement strand
TGGCTACCTCGAGTGCATGCAAGAGTAGAAAGGTTTTTTTATTTTGGCGAATATCCCCTCCTACTTCCTTACCGAATTTTTAAGGATCCCCAAACGCATCGAGATAATCGTCCTGGATCTGAAAAGCAATACCCAGGTTCTTACCGAAGGCATAGAGATGATCGCAGTTGCCTTCACTAGCACCCCCCAGCATAGCACCCATCTGAAGACTTGCTGCCAGTAGTACAGAAGTTTTGAGGGTGATCATGTGGATATACGCATCCAATTTTACCTGCGCTGCCTTTTCAAAATCTATGTCCAGCTGCTGCCCCTCGCAAACCTCTCGGGCGGTCTTATTAAAGAGCGACAGGAGAGCCGGCAGTTGGCGATGGTTGACACGACTTAGGTAATCATATGCCTGAATCAGCATCACATCTCCGGCGAGTAAGGCAGTGTTGACACCATATTTTTTATGCACAGTTTCGTTGCCTCTGCGCAAGGCAGCTTCATCCATCATATCATCATGGATGAGGGTAAAATTGTGAAATAGTTCTATGGCAGTAGCTGCCTGCCAGGCATCATCGGTCAACTCGCTGAAAAGTTCCTGTCCCATCAGGCAGAGCACAGGGCGGATACGTTTGCCACCCCAGGAAAGGAAGTATTCTCCGGGCTCATACAGGGTAGCCGGCGAATGCGGAAAATGACGTACCGAAAAGAAATCGCCGAATTGACTTACCAGTTGTTGAAAGTTGTGCATGGTACTTCAAATATACAAAGCAAATTGGGAGGGAGAAATTAACGATTCATTTCAGGGGGTATTTGTTTATTTTGCTGAAGAGAATCAAAATCCTTAACAACATGAAAAAAGTTGGGATAGTTGTATTGGCCTGTTTTCTTAGCGGAGCCCTATGGGCACAGTCATCGACAGGTATTGCTGCAAGTGAACATGCATACGAACGTTCACTGGGGTTAAAGATGTTCCCCGGAGCCATTTCTTATAAATGGAAATGGGATGCAGAATCTAAGGCAGAAGCTTTGTTGTATATGAGTTCTGATGGATTTCGCATCACGGGTTTGTATGAAAAATATTTTCCCCTCACCCCCGAAGTACCCGGCCTGAATTGGTTCATTGGAGGAGGCGCACACTGGGGAATCTGGAGTGACAACTGGAAAAATAGATACCCAACCCGTGAATCGGGTATTGCGATTGGTGTGGATGGAATTCTTGGTCTAGATTATAAATTGAAAAACGCACCTCTAAATATCAGTCTG
Source organism: Sediminibacterium sp. (assembly GCA_046095445.1). Taxonomy (GTDB): domain Bacteria; phylum Bacteroidota; class Bacteroidia; order Chitinophagales; family Chitinophagaceae; genus Sediminibacterium. The sequence goes on along the minus strand of JBJTJJ010000141.1, from coordinate 4,242 downwards.
GACTGGCAACCTTCCTTCAACATCATCGGTTATCAGTATTTTGAAGGGGGCTGGGGAGGAATTGGTATCCGCTATGTTTTGCGATAATTGAATCAGGCATTTTCATTCAGCGAGAAAAGACTTTGCACAAATGCCTGTTTGTCGAAGGGTAACAGGTCATCTATTTTTTCTCCTACCCCAATGTATTTTACCGGGATTTTGAATTGATGAGAGATTGCCAATACTACTCCGCCACGTGCGGTACCATCGAGTTTGGTGATGGCCAATGCAGTTACCTGAGTGGCTGCAGTAAAATGTCTTGCCTGCTCGAGCGCATTTTGTCCGGTAGACCCGTCGAGTACCAATAAAACATCATGAGGTGCTCCGGGAATTACTTTACCTATTGATCTTTTGATCTTGGTCAGTTCATCCATCAGGTGCTGTTTGTTATGGAGGCGACCTGCGGTATCAATAATTACCAGATCTGATTTTTTAGCGAGTGCGCTGGCAACGGTATCATAGGCGACGGCACTGGGGTCTGCGCCTGTGGGTTGTTTCACGATGGGTACACCTACTCTTTCACTCCAAATGGTAAGTTGGTCTACTGCGGCTGCGCGGAAGGTGTCTGCTGCGCCCAACATGATTTGGTAGCCGGCATTTTTATATTGATGAGCGAGTTTCCCTATGGTGGTTGTCTTACCGACACCGTTCACGCCTACTACGATTAATACATACGGCTTTTTATCATCCGGCAGTGAATATCCAGCGAGGGTATCTGTCGGGGTATCAACCAGCATGGAACTGATGGATTCCTGGAGAATCTGATTGAGTTCAGTTGTATCGGTGTATTTATCCCTACGCACCCGCTTCTCTACTTCCTCCATGATAGCGAGGGTGGTATCAACACCGACGTCTGCGGTGATGAGTGCTTCTTCCAATCTATTGAGCACTTCCTCATCTACTTGTCCCTTACCCAGCAGTACTTTACCAATGCGTGCCAGGAAGCCTTCGCGTGTGGCTTGCATGCCCTGGTTCAGGGTTTCTTTTTCTTTTTTGCCGAAAAGTTTGCTGAAGAAGCTCATGGGGAATTGAATCGTGTTCTAAAACATCAAAAGCCTTCCAATCATAAGGAAAGCTTTTGCAAAAAGAGGTTGATTCCGGCAATTATTTTTCTGCCAGGAAATCTTTGATTTTGTCTTTGTGTACGATGGCTTCCTTAAAGGTGTAGGCACCTGTTTTCGGACTTCTCACCGATTTGATCACTTTAGTCCAGTTTTTTGCTTCGGCTGCTGCCTTCTGGTCTTTGGTCTTGATAGCCGTTTTAGCTGCTTTTGCCATGATTATTTGATTTCCTTATGAACGGTAACTTTTTTCAATGTTGGGTTGTACTTCTTCAATTCGATGCGCTCGGGTGTATTCTTTTTGTTTTTGGTAGTAATGTAGCGGCTGGTACCGGGGAGGCCGGTAGTTTTGTGCTCGGTACATTCGAGAATCACCTGAACCCTATTTCCTTTCTTTGCCATGCTGATGTAGATTAAGGGGTTAATTAGATTTTGATGCCTTCAGCCCGCATGCCTTTGATGACAGTTGCGAGGCCATTTTTGTTGATGGTTCTCAGGGCATCGGCTGATAATTTGAGGGTTACCCAGCGATCTTCTTCAGCGAAATAGAGGCGCTTTTTCTGCAGGTTAGGCAGGAAGCGGCGCTTGGTTTTGATGTTGGAATGGGAAACCGAATTACCTCCTATGGGCTTTTTTCCGGTTACCTGACATACTCTGGCCATGACACTTAATTTTTATTCCGAATTTTTCGGAGGGCAAAGGTAAGGAATTTTCAATAAATCAAGACCAAAAAGAATGCTTTTTCATCAAACCGGCAGAATTCCAGTGGGTTATTGACATTCAGCGGGCAATCGGGGATAATTTAAGGGATTCCCGGGCTTTTACAACACTCCTGTTCTGATAGATCGGAATACCCTTCCCCTACCCATAATACTCCATCCTGATCTCCTGCACCCGTTTGTCTTCCATGTACTCATCGAAAGTGGTAAGGCGGTCGATGATGCCCTTGGGAGTTAACTCAATGATTCGGTTGGCAACAGTTTGAATAAAAGTATGGTCGTGTGAAGTGATCAAAACAACTCCGGGAAAAGTCTGGCATCCTTCGTTGAAACTCTGGATACTTTCCAAATCAAGGTGGTTGGTCGGCTGGTCGAGAATGACAAGATTAGGATTCTGTAGCATCATCCGGCTGATCATACAACGGACTTTCTCTCCCCCACTCAACACATTGGTTTTCTTCTGCACATCATCACCACTGAACAACATCTTCCCCAAAAAGCCGCGGATAAAGGGCTCATCAGCATCGGTAACATGCGATGGCACAAACTGTCGCAGCCAATCCATCAAACTCAATGCCTCCTGAAAAAACTCCTGGTTCTCCAATGGTAAATATGCTTTGGTAATGGTAGTTCCCCACTCGAACTTTCCTGCATCAGCAGCTGATTGTTCAGTAATAATTTCAAAAAACTGGGTAACTGCCAACGGATCACGGCTAAGGAAGGCAATCTTATCTCCTTTGTTGATGCTAAAAGAAACCTTATCGAATAAAACCCGATCGCTGGTGCGTTTGCTCAACTGCTCCACATTCAAAATCTGATTGCCTACTTCCCGTAAGGGCTGGAAAATAATACCGGGATATTTTCGATTAGAAGGCTGAATCTCTTCAATCACCAGTTTCTCCAAAGCTTTCTTCCTGGATGTTGCCTGCTTGCTCTTTGAGGCATTGGCAGAAAATCGGGCAATGAAATCAAGCAATTCCTTACGCTTATCCTCATTCTTTTTATTCTTATCGCTTATCTGCCGGCTAATCAACTGGGATGATTCATACCAGAAAGTATAGTTACCGGTAAATACTTTGATCTTACTTCTATCCACATCAGCCACATGCGTACATACTGTATCCAGAAAGTGTCGGTCGTGACTCACCACCAACACAATGTTCTCATAGTCTGCCAGGAAATTCTCCAGCCAGCCAATGGTTTCAATGTCGAGTCCGTTGGTAGGTTCATCCAACAATAGTATGTCCGGATTACCAAACAATGCCTGCGCCAACAACACCCTTACTTTATAATTAGAGGGAATATCTTGCATCGGGCTCTGGTGCAAATTTTCACCCACACCGAGACTGCTCAAAAGACTGCCTGCATTGCTTTCTGCTTCATAGCCACCCATCTCCCCAAACTCTGCTTCCAGTTCACCTGCCTTCATTCCATCTTCCTCGGTAAAATCTTCTTTGGCATAGATTGCATCTTTTTCATGCATCACTTTCCAAAGCCGCTGGTGACCCATCAAAACAGTATTCAAAACCGTCACCTCATCAAACTCGAAATGATTTTGCTTCAAAACTGCCATTCTTTCGCCGGGAGTAATTTCAACTGTGCCTTTATTGGGCTCTATTTCTCCACTGAGAATTTTGAGAAATGTTGATTTTCCCGCTCCATTCGCACCAATTACCCCATAACAATTTCCCTTGACGAAATTGATGTTGACTTCATCGAACAAGACCCGTTTACCAAAGGCCAGGGTGACATTTTTTACACTAATCATAGCAATCCGCTGATTTGGCCGCAAAAGTACGTCATAGCTACTGAATTGAGGGGTTAAATTAAGTTATTAGGGGAAAAACGGGCAATTCGGAAAAGTTGGTAACTTTACCCTTCCATATCCAAAACCTATGCAAGAAAAAAAATGGGGAGTAGATCTCTCCCGCCGTCGTTTTATCCAACAAATATCATTAGCTACCCTCGCTGTAATGGGTGGCCCCCTGCAAAGACTGACCGGACAAGAAGTGGCGGACCTGCAGGATGATGTGCTCTGGCGTTTTGCTGTAGCTTCCGATATACATTATGGCCAGCCCAATACTGCCTATCGGGAAATGACCCAAACCACCCTGAAACCACGATAGGGTGTTCCCCAATTGCCCCCGACATGGGCGTCAAAAATATAGGGTACAGCTGCCTCAGTTCTTATGCCATCCTGGTCATGTTCATGTCCATGAAAAACCGCCCTGATATTGGGGTATCGTCTCACGAGATCAAAGAATGCCGGCGTATCCACCGAGTTTTTTGTCCATGGTGCCTGCGGAATATGTAGGAAAAGAAAAACATGTTTGGCTTTGGAAGTTCTATCCAGCTGTTGCTTCAGCCAATCTAAATTAGGTGAGAGGTATTCTCCTTTTTGATTGCTGGTATCCGCTAAAATC
>JBJTJJ010000140.1:0-4432 GCA_046095445.1 Sediminibacterium sp. | reverse complement strand
TTATAGCAGAGGAGCTGTTGTGAGCGGGGTAATAGGTTCAGTTGTTGGCTTTCTTCCCTGCAACACATTCAATTGTGCCAATGGAAGTTGTGGCAATATATATTTTGCCACATAACCAGCCTCCTCTTTCATTGGGTAACCTGATAAAATGAAAGAACGGATCCCCATATCCATGTAACGTTGCAGCTTGGATAAAATCTGTTCCGGTGTTCCCACCAATGCCCCACCGCAGCCACTGCGTGCACGTCCGATGCCCATCCATAAATGGGGCTCTACAAAGTCATCTGCATCCGCTTTTTCAGTGCGCAAAGCATCTTGTCGGCGAACGCCTTCAGAATGTGCATCCTGCGCCCGGGTTTTCAGGTTGAGTTTATCAGCATCAAAACGACTCATAATATCTGCAGCATGCTCCCTTGCAGCAGTTTCTGTTTCTCTTACAATGATATGTATACGCAAGCCAAAATCTATTTGTCTTCCATAAGCAGCAGCACGCTGACTCATGTCTTGCATTGTTGCATAAATCTGTTCTTCTGTTTCTGGCCACATCAGAAAAACATCACAGTAGCGGGCACAAAGATCTCTCGAGCCTGGCGAAGTGCCTCCAAAATACAGCAAGGGACCACCATTTTGCTGGTAAGGTTTTACCGGATCGGTTTTCAAATTAAAAGATGGATATACTTTTCCCTGATGTTCGATTTGTTCACGTGTCCATGCCTGCTGTAAAATTTCAATGACTTCCGCACAGCGCTGGTACCGAAGATCAGGATCTTCCTTGCAACCCGGCAAATCTGAATTGATGATATTGATAGTCAATCGTCCTTTGAGCAGGTGATCTAGCGTGGCGATGTGTCTTGCCAGCATCGGCGGATGAATTTCCCCTGTACGAATGGCAAGCAGAAGATTCATTTGCTCTGTTCGATGTGCCACTGCAGCTGCAAAAGGAATTCCCTCTTGTCCCACCATATAGGAAGTGGGCAGGAGGATGTTGCGGAAGCCATGCCGGTCAGCTTCCTCAGCAATCAAACCACAATGGTCGTAATTACTCCTGCGGTAAGGGTCAAGTTCACCGAGGAATGCAGTATCACCACCACATAAATCGTCAAACCATGCCACTTCGGCTATTCTTTGAGGAGTTCTTATGGAAACGCTGGTATAGGTTGTCATAGCAGAAAATCAATGAAACAAATTAGCAAAATTTAGCTAAATGGTTGATATTTGAGATGATAACCCTCAAGGGTATGCTAAAATTATAAACCTATAATATAGCTATATGAAAATGCGCATTCTCCTTGCCGGCAGCATTTTGGCCGCTACTTGTTTACTGAGTTCAACCTGGTCAGGATGTATCAATATGTCGAATCAGGAAAAAGCTGCTGCCGAAACCATCACCGAACAACTCATTGATTCTACGGCTAATTATGTTATCAAAGCGAGCTATCCAAAAGATGCACAGGACAAAGAAACCGTTATTAAAAAATGGGTGGAACTCAAAATGAGTGACAAGAAACTGGAATGGAAAGATGTGAAGGAAGGAACGAATGTGTACATCATCAGCTTTACTACTGCAAAATCGGACTCATCTCAAACTGTCGGCTATGTGATGAATGAATATGAGAATACCGGGGGTGCCAGTGGCAACCAGAAAGTGACAAGCTTTAGCTTTAGGAACAACCAATTGCTCGATATTCAGCAAATACTGAATTTTTCCAACAACAATGACATCCAACTGACCAAACTCCTTGCTGAGCAAGCAGCAAAAGATACCTTGACTTTTGATTCCGACATGTACAATGAAAGTTTTGGATTAAACTTTCTTCAAGCAGATGGTGTAACACTGGACAAAGAAAAATGTAAGTGTGACGGATTTTTCTTTGGTTCCAACCTACAGTGTTTTGTAATCAGGGATCAAGGTATTGGTTTTGTTTTCGGAAAGTATGTAGTGGGTCCGGGCTCATCTCAAACTCCTGAAATATTACTCGACTGGAAGACGCTGGAACCTTCTTTGCAACCTGGATTCAGTAGGATACCCAAGAAATAACTTTTTTTAAGGTCATACCCTCCCCGATGCAACGAAAGCAATTCATTCAAAAAGGATTAATGATGGCGGGTGGCTTGTTGGCGGGCAAACGTTTATTGGCAAAGGCCCCCGAGAAGGTCTACGGACACAATGAAAAGAAATACCAACTCAATGTTAATTGGGGTAAGTTGGATGCAGCAGTACATCCTGTGAATGATTGTCATGAAATGGTGCAGGATAGCCGGGGAAGAATCTTGTTACTCACCAATGAGACCAAGAACAATATCCTTGCTTATGATAAGTCCGGAAAATTACTCAACTATTGGGGCACGCAATATCCCGGGGCGCACGGACTCACCCTGCAACGAAATGGAAAAGAAGATTTTCTCTTCATCACAGATACACAATTGCACCAGGTCTATAAAACAAGTATCGATGGTCGCAAATTAATCACGATTGATGCGCCCATGGATTCCGCTATCTATCAAAAGAAAGAAGAGTTTGTTCCAACGGAAACAACGGTATTACCCAATGGAGAATTTTACGTAGCGGACGGCTATGGCTTGCAATATATTCTCCACTATGATGCGAATGGCAAGTTGATTCGTTTTTTTGGCGGGCGAGGCCCGGAAGAGCAACACCTCGATAATGCCCATGGTATAACGATTGATACACGTTCAGGCACTCCTACCCTTTTGGTAACGGACAGAACGCGTGCTTGTTTCAAAAGGTTCTCACTGGATGGGAAATTACTAGAGACAATCCATATTCCCGGCGCTGCCGTTTGCAGACCGGTGATACATGGCAAGTACCTCTATGCAGCGGTGTTGCGCTCTCCCAATCTTGACAAGAATGATTCCGGATTTGTTACAATACTGAATGAAAAAAATCAGGTGGTATCGAATATTGGCGGTACGGAACCGATATATGAGAACGGACAACTCAGGCCGTTGGCACAGGCAGAGCCCATTTTTAAGCATCCCCATGATGTATGTGTGGATGAAGATGAGAATATCTATGTGGCACAGTGGGCTTCCGGAAAAGTTTATCCCTACCAACTGAAAAGGGTCTAATAAATTGCACTTGATAATGACTTCCTGTTACGAGAAAATTTCGAAAACCGAATGATGAAAAGTATTTTATTCCTAAACGCGTCCCTTGTCAACGAGGGCAAGTCTTTTGTAGCAGATGTGCTGATAGACAATGGCATCATCCAAAAAATAGGAACGCTTACCAATGAATCGGCTGATATCAACATAGACGGCAAGGGGAAGTTGTTGCTTCCGGGCGTTATTGATGGGCAAGTACATTTTCGTGATCCCGGACTAACCCACAAGGCAGATCTCTATTCCGAAAGCAAGGCAGCAGTGGCAGGGGGAGTAACTTCCTTCATCGATATGCCCAATACCCGACCGAATGTATTGTCCATGGATATTCTGGAAGACAAATACAGATTAGCAAGTGAAAAATCATTGGCTAACTTTGGTTTCTTCCTTGGCGTGAATGATGACAATATTGATGAAGTGATACAGTTGGATACCTCGGGACTTCTGGCTGTTTCAGATGATGGATTGTACTTTACTAAAAAGGGGAATTTACTGGCTGACAATCCTGCTACACTCGAAAAGCTGTTTGCTAATTGCAAATCGATCATTGCCATCCATTCAGAAAAAGAACAGTTGATAGAGGCCAATGAAGAGTTGTACCGCGTTAAATGGGGAGAAAACATTCCTGCCTGGTGCCATCCCCTCATTATAAGCGAACAGGCCTGCTATGAAGCCACAGATAGAGCCATCCGGCTGGCAAAACAGTATGGAGCAAGGCTGCACATTCTACACCTGACAACGGAAGCAGAGACCCATTTGTTCCGGAATGATATTCCGCTGAAAGAAAAAAAGATCACGACAGAAGTGTCGGTTCACCATCTCTGGTTTTCTGATAAGGATTATGATCGACTTGGCATGCTGATCAAATGGAATCCGGCCATCAAGACCCAGAAAGACAAAGATGGCTTGCTAAAGGCGTTAATTGATGACCGCATAGATCTGGTAACCACCGATCATGCCCCGCATACCCTGGAAGAAAAATTACAACCCTATTTCCAGTCTATGTCGGGCGCGCCCATGGTTCAACACTCGTTGAATGTGATGCTTGAATTCTATAAAGAAGGAAAAATTTCTTTGGAGAAAATTGTAGAGAAAATGTGCCATAATCCGGCAATATTTTACAGCATAGAGAAAAGAGGATTTATCCGTGAAGGATACTATGCAGATCTGGTGCTGGTAAATAGTGAAGCCGACTGGACAGTAAGCAAAGAAAATATCTTGTACAAATGTGGCTGGTCACCTCTCGAAGGCACCAATTTTTCCACGCAAATAACGCACACCCTGATCAACGGACATTTGGTATATGAAC
>JBJTJJ010000139.1:0-2857 GCA_046095445.1 Sediminibacterium sp. | reverse complement strand
TCGTGGGAATGACATCAACGCCTCAATTCCCAATTTATTAAAAGCAGAATGTGTTAAAAAAAACCGCCCAGATGAGCGGTTTTTTGGAGGTCCCGAGCGGATTCGAACCGCTGTAGAAGCTTTTGCAGAGCTCTGCCTAGCCACTCGGCCACGGAACCATGATTGGTAGAGCCACCAAAAAGGAGCTCATCACAAACATACTGCAAAGAAAGGAATTTTACTACCGTAAAAATTATATTACCGAATTTTGTGGAAAATATAACCATGTCACCCATCGCTTCCAGTGAACTGATCATCAATGAACGGGGTGGTGTTTATCACCTGAACCTGCGACCCGAGGAATTAGCCCCTACCATTATAACGGTGGGTGACCCTGATCGCGTGGCCTCCGTAAGCCGTTATTTTGACAGCATTGAATTCAAACAAGCGCACCGCGAATTCATATCCCATACCGGATATGTAGGAAAGCGACGCATCACTGTTGTCTCAACAGGAATAGGTACCGACAACATCGATATTGTACTGAATGAATTGGACGCACTTGCCAATATTGACCTTACTACCCGATTGCCCAGGGAAGAACACCAGACCCTTCAAATCATTCGTATAGGCACTTCCGGCTCTTTACAAGCAGATATTCCCGTGGATGAATTTGTAGCAAGTACCCATGCCATAGGAATTGATAATTTATTACTCTATTATTTGCGGGAAACCAATACAGCAGATCAGGAAATCTTACATGCCTTTATCCAACATACCCATATTGACTCCATAGGCATTCATCCCTATATCGCTCCTGCAAGTATCTCATTGCTCAAAAATTTTGTTACCGGTTTTCATCAGGGTATTACCATCACTACTCCGGGATTTTATGGGCCTCAGGGAAGAGTGTTGCGTTTAAAAACAGCACACCCAACATTAGTCGATACCCTAATAGATTTTCATTATGGCAATCACCGGGTCACTAATTTTGAAATGGAGACCAGTGCGATTTATGGATTGGGAAAGTTGATGGGACATTCTTGTTTAAGTCTTAGTGCAATTGTTGCCAATCGGGTGGTGCAGGAGTTTAGCACACAGGCAAGTGAAACAATTGACAGACTGATCCGTAAAACCTTGCAAATTCTATCCGATAGGGAACATTAATCGGGCTTTTCTGCGCATCTTTGCCTGCCAATTTAATTATTCACACAGTATATGACATTGTCATTTGATAAATATCAGGGGGCAGGCAATGACTTCATCGTGCTCGACGGACGAAGGCATTTACCTGTTTTGAGTTCGGAACAAATTGCAGCTCTCTGTCATAGAAGAACCGGCATTGGTGCGGATGGTCTAATGATTTTGTTATCACATCCCGATTATGATTTCGAGATGAAATATTTCAATGCGGATGGCCGGGAAGGAAGTCTTTGTGGCAATGGAGGTCGATGTCTTACCCGCTTTGCATCAGATCTGGGCATGAACCAAAAAGAATTCAGGTTCCTGGCAACCGACGGTGCGCACGAGGCCCGTTTAGCTGACGATGGATGGGTTCACTTGCGCATGTTGCCTGTAACTTCCATTGAATTCAGGGGCTCGGATGCGGTTCTAAATACCGGCTCTCCTCATTACATCAGACTGGTAGATGATGTTGAACAGTATCCGGTGGTGGAAGAAGGAAAAAGCATTCGCTACAACAATGAGTTTTCTTCCGCTGGCATTAATGTCAATTTTGTTCAACGCATTCCTGAAGGTTTGAAGGTGAGAACTTACGAACGTGGAGTTGAAGATGAGACACTAAGCTGTGGTACAGGAGTAACTGCTGCTGCGCTGGCCTGCGCAAGTGCAACTAGAGAACAACAACATACAGCCATTTTCACACGAGGAGGTGAATTGGCAGTACATTTCACAAGAACCGGAGAACATTCATTTGACGATATCTGGTTATGTGGACCCGCAGAGCGTGTTTTCACTGGTACGATTGAAATTTCATCCAATATCTAAACAATATCCATGATTCAGTATTTTAAAACTCTGGAAGGACAGACCATTGAAACCGATCAGGCAGAAAAAGGCGTGTGGGTAAATCTGGTGCCTCCTTTTCGGGAAGAGGAATTCATTGACATCAGTCATGAACTAAATATTCCCATAGAATTTTTACGTGATTCTTTGGATATCGATGAACGTCCCCGATTTGAGAAAGAAGATGAAGTAAAGTTTGTTGTTATCAAAACTCCCACGGAAAACAATTCCTTCAATGATAGCGATGCCTTTTATATCACCATACCTATCTGCATCATTTTAACGGAGACGCAGATTGTAACTGTGAATTCATTCGATAATGGTGCTATCTAAAAATTCCTACATACTTTTCAAAAACGTCACCCTGAACAGAAGAATATCATGGTGCTGAAAGTCTTTGAGAAAGTAGTGCAGACCTTCATGGAATTTCTGAAAGAAATCAATCATCGACGAAACCATTATGAGAACAGTCTCTACGAGAGCAATAGCAATGAAGATCTGCTGAACCTTATGCGAATACAGAAAAGTCTGGTATATTTTGTCACAGCTCTTCGAAGTAATGAGTTATTGATGATGAAACTGGAGCGGACCAATTCACTTGAGTTAAACGAGGAGGAAAGAGAATTGCTCAATGACCTGATCATTGATACCAGTCAGGCCCTTGAAATGGCGAATATCTACACGAATATCCTTACTTCCACCCTTGATGCCTTTGCCAGTGTTATCAGTAACAACCTGAACTCTGTCATGAAGCGTCTCACTTCTATTACTATTATATTATCGCTTCCCGCACTCGTGGCAGCTATCTATGGTATGAATGTTGATATACCTTATATGCATTCCCCCCATGCAT
>JBJTJJ010000138.1:0-4793 GCA_046095445.1 Sediminibacterium sp. | reverse complement strand
AATGCTGCGTAAGCCACCGATTAATACAGTCAACTCCGGAGCAGTTAAGTTCAACAATTGAGCTTTGTCCACCAGCAGGTCTTCAGCAATGGCACCATAATGTCCGGCAGCATAGTTGCGGAAACCATCTGCTTTGGGTTCAAGCACCGCGAAAGATGTAACATCAGTTTGTTCCTGGGAAGCATCGGTGCGACCGGGTGTAAATGGAACGCTGAGGGAGAAACCGCCTAAACGGGCTGCTTCTTCAACACCGGCAACACCGCCCAATACGATCAGGTCGGCAAGAGATATTTGTGCACCACCAGTATTCGCAGCGTTGAATGTATGTTGAATTTTTTCAAGCGTATCGAGAATACCAGATAATTGTGCGGGGTTATTAACCGTCCAGAATTTTTGAGGAGCCAGCCGAATGCGGGCACCATTCGCACCACCGCGCTTATCAGAACCACGGAAGGTGGAGGCAGAAGCCCAGGCGGTACTTACCAGTTGTGCAACAATGAGTCCGGAGCTAAGCAACTGTTTCTTCAGGTCAGCGATTTGATGTTCGTTCACGAGCGGATGGCTAACAGCGGGAACGGGATCTTGCCAGATCAGAACTTCTTCCGGTACTTCACTTCCCACATAACGGGTATGTGGTCCCATATCGCGGTGAGTCAATTTGAACCAGGCACGGGCAAAAGCATCTGCAAACTCAGCAGGGTTTTCATAGAAGCGGCGAGATATTTTCTCGTAAGCCGGATCGAAACGCAGCGCCAGATCTGTTGTCAACATAAAGGGTGCATGTTTCTTGGATGGATCATGCGCATCGGGTACAGTACCGGCACCACCGTTGTTCTTGGGAGTCCATTGATGAGCACCTGCAGGTGATTTGGTTAATTCCCATTCGAACCCAAACAGATTTTCAAAATAGTTATTGCTCCATTGCGTAGGGGTGGTTGTCCACGCACCTTCTAGTCCGCTGGTAATTGTATCGCCCCCTTTTCCTGTACCGAAAGTATTCTTCCAAACGGTACTTTGTTCTTCCAGTGTAGCACCTGCAGGTTCTCTGCCTACATATTTGGAGGGATCGGCAGCACCGTGCGTTTTACCGAAAGTATGTCCACCGGCAATCAGGGCAACTGTTTCCTCATCGTTCATGGCCATGCGTCCGAAAGTTTCACGTATATCTCTGGCAGAAGCAATCGGGTCAGGGTTTCCGTTAGGGCCTTCCGGATTCACATAAATCAATCCCATCTGAACGGCACCCAGCGGATTTTCGAGTTCCCGATCACCGGTATAACGCTTGTCACCCAACCATTCGGTTTCTGTTCCCCAATACACATCCTCTGCGGTTTCCCACACATCTTCACGTCCGCCGGCAAAACCAAAGGTTTTGAAACCCATGGATTCCAGTGCACAATTACCTGCCAGGATCATCAAATCGGCCCAGGATAATTTTTTACCGTATTTCTGCTTCACCGGCCAAAGCAATAAACGGGCTTTATCCAGATTGGTATTATCAGGCCATGAATTCAAGGGTGCAAATCGTTGCTGACCCGCGCCTCCGCCACCACGACCATCAGCAATGCGGTAGGTACCTGCACTGTGCCAGGCCATGCGGATGAAGAAGGGACCATAATGGCCATAGTCGGCAGGCCACCAATCCTGTGAAGTCGTCATTACTGCCTCAATATCTTTCTTTACAGCTTCCAGATCCAGCGAAGCAAAAGCTTCAGCATAGTTAAAGTCTTTGTCCATTGGATTGGACAACTCCGAATGTTGGCGAAGAATGTTCAGTTTCAACTGATTGGGCCACCAATCGCGGTTGCCGGTACCGGCACCTGCACTTTTCTTGACAGTACCACCTGAAAAGGGACATTTAGCTGCGGAATTATTTTCCATGGTTTGAAATTTTTATGCTTGAATGAATTAGGACAGATAGTCTATTTAACGGACTGCAAAGTTACTACATCCCTCCCCGAAAAAGAAGGAAAAATGCGGATGTGAACATTTTTACGAGTATTTGGGTGGGGGGGATGTGAGTAATATCCTTTATGTATGGAGCACACTATCCAGGATACTTTGATGTTGATTTTTCTATTCCTGCGACCCGGGATGAATTAAACATCTTCTTCCACTTCCTCCTTGTATTGCCAGCCGGCAATCCTTTTTTGATAGAGTGAACCGGCGAGTAACCCGCTGGATGCAAAAGAGAGCAGCATAAGTAAGATTACCACGGGGAGCATTTTAAAAATTAACCAATGCAATCCTCCAAAAATTAAAGGAAGTGAACCTAAAAAGAGATTGATGAAAAAGGATCCACCTTTTTGTTTGTCCAGCATATTCCTTGAGAATGGCATGTGTTTGTAAGAGAGATAGGCAAATAAAAAGCAATAAGTAGTCACCATGCCAATCGTCAGCAGAAAGTTAGGGATGTATGTCCAGCCAATTAGCCAGAATCCTGCAATACCAAGGACAACAAATATAGGTAGTGCAAACTTGCACATAATAGATTTTACGGCACCTGAAATAATGGCACCGGGATGTTGAATAGGAGGCACGTGATAAATCCAGGCCGCTTTTTTCTTGTCGGAATATTTACTCGCATTGATAGCTGTCATGATAAAGAAAAACAAAAAGTAACTGCCAATGATGATCATGATTTCCAGCTTGGATTTATCAGGAAAGGAAAAATTCAATTTTTTTTCACCGAAGCGAAAAATGGCAAATGCAAAAAACATAATAAAGTAACCAAATGCCGGGTATGCCATTAATTTGAAATCTCTGTTTCGTGCGGTAAGTAACCAGGTGAATTCAAAAGCCATTCGCTCAGCGCCATGGCGGGTAAACAACCGTGATAGACGTTGGTACCAGGAATGTCTTTGTTGAGAGGTGGCCCCCTTTTTTTTATCCGTATTTATTTTTTCAACCGGGTCGGAGGCAGAAGTAGCAAGGGCATTGATCTTCTGGAGGAAAATAGGACCCAGAAATATAACCATCGCTGCCATCATGATCAGTGGAACCAGGAATGCAAATGCAGTTCCCACCCATCGGATAAGCGTATGTTCACCCCCCGGATACAAACTCTCCCAGGCCGCAGCCCACCAATAGGTAGGGATGAATAGGGTTGTAATATCTTCAGGCAACTTCCATTTTTCCAGTTCCGCATCTCTTAATAGCCGGGGGATAATTTGATAGCCACCATAAATAACAATGGCAATGATAACCTGGAAATAGGTGATGATGTTCTTGAAAAGATTCACAGATGTGAACCTCAACAAAAGCAAATACAATAGGTTTAAAATGAAAACAGTGAATAAGATAGCAAAAGGCAACAAAAGTAGTATGATCCATAGCGCATGCCATCCTTTAATAATCACCATGGCAATCATGGCAGGAATGCTGATGGGAATGGCATGATTTAAAATAAAGATCAGCATGTGTAACAGCCGCGCCGCAAGGAAAGTACGGTCATTCACCGGCTTGGGTAGAATGATCTGGTTGTCTTTTGTGTCTAATAAAAGATTGGTATAGGTAGCAATCAGCAGGGCTGCTAAAATAATGATGAACATACTGAAGAATAATACCAATGCTAGTATCCATTGCACATCATTCACCAAGGGGAAAATAAGCACCACACCAAATAACATACTGAAGAGAAATCCCAGAATACCAGCCCATTTACCCGAAAGCGGTTTCTTTTTTTTAGCCGACAATCCTATTTCCTGTGGTACCCTTTCATCTATTAAAAGTTTTGCCGTAAGAATGGCTCTCAGCTTATCTGTTTGAATACCTAAGCTTTCATAAAATCCCTTGGGTAATAATACAAGACGCAGCAATAATTTTTTCACTCGGTTGGATTGGAAGTTTGGAAAGCTTTTAGAATGTTAGCAGCGGCATGATTCATTGACTCGTCTGAAGTGAGTTGCGAAAAGATCAATTCCAGACTTGTATTGTTGCCCGATTGTTCTCTGAGTTCGGCAATGGTTCCTTGTGCTATCACTTTTCCCTGATTGATCAGTATGATGCGATCGGAAACTTTTTCCACCACATCCATCATATGGCTGCAGTAAAAAATTGTTTTTCCTTCCCTTGCTAATTGGGCGATCAGTTCCTTGATGATGAGAACTGAATTGGCATCTAACCCACTCAAAGGTTCATCTAATATGATGATCTCCGGATTGTGCAGGATCCCTGAAATGATCAGTACCTTCTGGCGCATGCCTTTACTAAAAGTATCCATTCGCTGATCCATCTGCGCTTCTAGTCCGATGGCCTGCATCATTATCCTTATTCTCTCCTGCGCCATTTCTTCCGGTAATTCATACAATTCAGCCATCAGGGTGAGAAACTCTCGTGGTGTAAGTACATCATACATTTCTGCTAATTCCGGAACATAACCTATCTTCCTTTTCACTGCCAATACATCTTCCCGCACATTGATACCGGCTACTTCCACTTCCCCCTCAAAATCACTGATCAGTCCACATAAAATTTTAACTGTCGTACTTTTGCCGGCACCGTTCGGACCAATATAGCCGATGACTTGTCCGGGTAAAATGGATAAATCTATTCCTCCCAGCACCTGTTTGGTGCCATACGATTTACTTACTTGGCGAAGAGATATAATGGGTTGCATGTAGCAAATTTATTTGAAGGGAATGATGATTAACTGAATTTTACTTCAGTGGTTGATATTTTTTTTCTTGTTGACTCAATTCCTCTTCCAATTGCTGAAAAACTTTTTTCTGTTGATCAGTAGGTGCAAAATCTGCTCCCATCGCCAGCGCCTCCTTGGAGAGACCTAACAGGTG
>JBJTJJ010000137.1:0-1523 GCA_046095445.1 Sediminibacterium sp. | reverse complement strand
GTATTTTTTTTGTGCGCAGATCGATTACATAGAGAGAATTATTTTCCTTAGTAACGGTATAAAGAAGTTGTCGTTGATCATCCACATCTAATCCGGCAACAGAGATTTTTTCCGGCCAGGAGGGTCCGAGAATAATGCTATCCTTGAATTGAAGTTGTTGTTGGGTTATGTTATAACGAATAATGCGGTTGTCATTTCCACCCGAAACATACAAAAGACGATTATCTGCACTGAACCGGAGTCCCAGCCAGGCTTTGTCGATTTCAATGGTATGTGCAATTTTCCGGGTCTGTAAGTTGATCAGTTGTATGCTTTGCTTGCTTTGGCCGTTATTGGTTACAGCCATCCATTCCTGATTATGGGAAATCGCCATGTTCAGTGGGAGGTCACCGAGGGGAAGGCTGGTGCCAACGGGAGTCAGGTGCCAGCCATTCGGCAGCAGGATTCGATTGGCCTCAATTTCCTGTAAGGTTTGGGCTGATACATAGTGTACCAAGATTACAAAAAGAAATAGTGTACAATGTCGAAGCTTTCTCATGATAATAATAATGAAGAGTAAGTTACCAAATCTTTTGAAGATGGTTAGTCACCAGCAATAAAAATAATATTGCAGCAAATATGGGAGCTATGCAATTTTGCTAGATGGCTGCAGTCAAAGGTGTTAATGAGGTATCGCAATACTTATTATTAACAGCCACACCTTTTTCGACTACCATTCTAATCAACTGATCAGTGGAGTGAGATAAAGTAAGTGCTTCAGTGGGTTTTGAGCTCAGCCATTCACTAAGTTGGTGGTGAAACTGATGGTTTATCTTTGGAACAACCGCAATTCCTTTTTTCTCCAAAGCTGCGGCATTACAGAGTTGTTCATATTGACCCCGTATAGGTAAGACCATCAGCTTTTTACCCATATAAAGCGCTTCGGAAGGGGTTTCAAATCCCGCTCCGGTGATCACACCTGCACAATTAATCATGCTATTGGTGAATGCTTCGTTGCTTACAGGATAGAACTGACAATTGTATTCAGAAAAGGGTTGTTTAACATGGGGGGAAAAAATCTGGAAATGAACATCCCGGTGGTTCGAAAACTCTTGCTGTAAAACCTGTAATCCGTAATGCGGAAGATATACAGTTATGTGTCCATCATTTGTTGGTGTTGCTTGAAGTACTCTTTCTTTGATGATAGGATTAAATATATGGTCATCGTACGATTCAAAATGAAGTCCAACATACTGCTGTGCCCAGCCATAGTATCGAAGGATCATTTCACCCATTCTGTCTTTTTTTTCAGGACGGGGAGTTAGTTTACTTTGAAAACTGGCTTGATGTCCAAAGCCAATGCTCGCTTTCTTTTTCAGTCGACAAGCCAGAATTCAATTGCTGCCAATATTGATCAGAAAGGACAGGATGTGTTTTTTCTGCCAATTGCTCTGCTTTTTTTATTCCTTTGCTCACATTGGTATGATGCTCAAATAAGGTATGTTGCAGCAGAATCATTTGTTCCTGTATAATAGTATCGTTGC
>JBJTJJ010000136.1:0-9904 GCA_046095445.1 Sediminibacterium sp. | reverse complement strand
TGTTTACCATCAATGCTAATTTAACTTATACCAATCAACGCATCAATGGTGAATTTGGTGATGGCTATGCCAACAATTCATCCGGTAACTTCAACCAGTGGTTCCACCGCGATTTGGATATTGATATTCTGCGCGATTTCTCTAAATTCAAGACGCCTATCGGTACGATTGCTTCCTGGAATTTCCGTCGGAATCCCGGTGCATGGAGTGCAGCAGCACCTCGTAATAGTGTATATGGTGCCAACTATTGGTACAATCCTTATACCTATTATGAGCAAATTAATTATGTCCAGAATCGTGATCGTGTTTATGGAGATATTGGTCTGACTTATAAAATCAATAATCACCTGAAAGTACGCGGAACCATTCGTACAGATCAGTTCAATGGAAATGTAGAAAATATTATACCTAATATTCTTGAGTTCACTGGTGTTCAAACAGGTTACCTGGCGGGTTATGGAACCAGCAACACGGTTAACAGAGAATGGAACTTCGAAGGTGTTGTAAACTATAACAATACCTTTGGTGATTTTTCAGTTTCAGTGAATGCAGGTGCCAACCGTTTGTCGATTCGTAACAGGGCTGTTTCGGCTAATACTAATAATGGTTTGAACGTTCCTGAGTTGTATGCAATCAGTAACTCTAAAACTACTGCAACCATATCGAATTCTCGTTCTGACCAACAAGCCAACTCTCTGTTTGCTTTTGGTGATGTTGAGTATAAAAAGTATCTCAGCTTAACTTGGGCAGTAAGAAACGACTGGTTCTCTACATTACCTGCCAACGATAACTCTTTGTTGTCTCCTTCATTGGGTACCTCTTTTGTATTCTCTGATTTTACCAAGAATGCTTTGCCCTGGTTGAGTTTTGGTAAATTATTTGGATCATGGGGTAGAAAACCGGTGGCCCTCAATCCTTATGAATTGAATCTAAACTATTCTGTTAATCCGCTTTTGTGGGGAAGTAACTTCCTGATGTCAACACCTGATGTTGCTCCGGATGCTAACCTCAAGGGTTCGTTGATTACAACTTGGGAAGCAGGACTTGATTTACGTTTTGCCAAAAATAAAATTGGTTTGACGCTGACTTACTTCTTTGAAGATAATATCAAAGCACCTCTTCAGGTTACCAGCAGTGGTGTGAGTGGTTTTACCGCTCAGCGTATCAATGCTGCCTGGATTCAGCGCAAGGGTATTGAAACTGAATTGACTGCCAGAATCATCAATAAGAAAGATTTCCAATGGCGTGCCAATGGTACCTTCTCTTACCTGATTGATAATCCGGTGAAAGAATTGGCACCTGGTTTGTCTTCCATCGTTCTTTCCGGAGGCTCATTTGGTTCTCGTTTTGCCCGTGCCTTCCATGTTGCAGGTCAACAATGGGGTATGCTCAGAGGCGGTGGAATTCGCCGCAATGATGCAGGCCAACCACTCATCACCACCAATGGCTTCAGCGGAGGACTGGGCTGGTTCAGTGCCGGTGATGCTACCAAAGAGTGGGGCTCTGTAGTGCCAAGAATTACTGGAGGTATTCAGAATTTCTTGACCTACAAGAGATTCAATATGGCTGTTTCTATCGATTACCAATTCGGTGGAAAGTTCTTCTCCCTGTCAGAGCAGTGGGGTAACTTCTCCGGATTGTTCTCTAACACAGGCGGATTGAACGACAAGGGCAATCCAATTCGTAACTCTGTAGCCAGTGGCGGTGGTGTTCACGTTACCGGTGTACAAGCAACCGATGGAAGAACTCCGGTGGATATTTATGTTGATGCATATGATTATTTCCACCAATTCTACTATCAGCAAATTGCAGAACCTTTCGTCCATAGCCTGAGTGCCGTTAAAATGAGAGAAGTAAGCATTGGCTATACCATTCCGGTTGAAAAAATGGGTAAATTCGGAAAGGCATTTCAGGGAGCTAATATTTCTCTGACTGCCCGTAATCCCTTTATCTTATACAGGGATACCAAGAATTTTGATCCTACTGAGATCAGCGGTGTATTTGGAGAAGATGGCCAGATGCCCGGAACCCGTTCTATCGGATTTAACCTGAAAATGACATTCTAATAACCCTTAAATGTATATACAATGAAACGTATGAATATGAAACAAATCGTTTTAGTGTTGGGGGTAACAGCCATCGGTTTTACCGGCTGCAAAAAGGGTATTGATGATTTTGGAACTATCAATAGAAATCCCAATGCCACCACCGTACCAATTACTTCAGCCTTGCTGACCAACGTATTAGCAAACGCAGGTAATAATGTTTGGGGGGGCGCCACTAATACTACTGCAGGTTTATACTGCCAATACATGGCTGAGACCCAGTACACTGATATCTCCCGTTATGCTACTCCCACCATCAACTGGGATGGAACTTATGCAGGTGATTTATATGATCTGCAGAATATCATCAATACCAATACCAATGGAGGAACCAAACCAACGGCGGCTCAGTATGGATCCAATGCCAATCAAATTGCCATTGCCCGTATACTGAAGGCCTATTACTTTATGGTACTGACAGATTCTTATGGTGATCTTCCTTACACACAGGCGCTCAAAGGTGTAGGAACCATTCCTTATGACAAACAGGAAACCATCTATCCAGCACTTCTTACTGAATTGAAAGAAGCAGTTGCCCAGTTTGATAATGGTGCTACTGTGCAAGGAGATGTTATGTACTCCGGCAATACTACCAAGTGGAGAAAAATGGCCAACTCACTCAGAGCCATTCTCGCACTGCGCATGTCCAAAGTTTTCCCATCAACAGGACAGTTAGCAGCAACAGAATTCGCTGCTGCTCTTACTGCAGGTGTTATAGATGCCAATGCTGATAATGCCAACATTCCTTATCCGGGTGGTAACTATCGCAACCCCATCTATAATTATTATGTGATTACCCAGCGTTTTGACTATGCAGTTAGTAAAACTATGACAGATCAGTTGACTACTTTAGCTGATCCACGCATTAATAATTTTGGAAATAATCCTAAGGGATTCCCTTATGGATTGACCAGAAGTGATGCTTTGGCATGGCAGACTATAAACCCAACATTCGCATTCTTGCTTGGCTTTACTGCTACTCCACAAACCCTTCCTTTAAGTTTGGTTTCTGCAGGTCAGGTTTTCCTGGCCAGAGCTGAAGCTGCCCGCAGAGGTTGGACTTCAGAGAATGCTGCCACAATGTATGCATCTGGCGTTACCGCTGAGATGAATCGTTGGGGTATATCTAATAGCACAGCCATCAATGCTTATCTGGCACAGCCAACTGTTGCATTAGATGGATCAGCTGCTGACTTTGAGAAAGTGGCTATACAACGCTGGCTTTCTCACTTCCCCGATGGTAATCAGGGTTGGGCTGAATGGCGTAGAACAGGTTTCCCTGCGCTTGCACCTGCACCCGGACAGAGTAATCCAGTACCCCGCCGTATTCCTTACGGACCCAATGAGCCTCAGTTGAATGCTACCAACTATGCCGCTGCTGCTGCATTGTATAGCAACAACTCTCAGAATGCCCGTATCTGGTGGGATAAATAAATTGTACTTCTATTTTTTAAAAGGGTCGGTGTTAATCACCGATCCTTTTTTTATGTTAAGTCGGGAGACTCAGTCCAACTAACACAATCCGGAAATGATTAACTTTGTCCGAACTTCAATCGAATGGAAAATCAACCCGCCAACCAATTCAATATCGAGATCACCGAGGAAGTAGCAGAGGGCAGCTATGTAAATCTTGCTATCATCACACACAGTGATGCAGAATTTGTCATCGACTTTGTCAATATCATGCCCGGTACACCCAAAAGCAAGGTAAAATCGAGGGTAATATTCACTCCCATGCATGCCAAGCGTTTCATGAAGGCATTGCAAGAAAATATAGGCAGATTCGAAGCTTCCAATGGTACTATCAAAGACCTTGAGCAAATTCAGATTCCAATGAATTTTGGCGGCATGACCGGACAAGCCTAGTCAGTACTTAAATCATACCTTCATCAGCGAAGCTGAAATATCCTTCATGACTAACAATGATGTGGTCTAACACTTGTATGTCCATCAAAGCAGCTGCCTGTTTAATTTTCTGCGTTAATTGTTCATCCGCCCTGCTGGGCGTTAGATTACCACTGGGATGGTTGTGACAAAGCACGAGCGCGGTGGCATCCTGTTCCAACGCTTTTTTTAAAATGATCCGGGGATCTGCGACGGTACCTGTTAACCCACCAATACTAATGGTTTCCAGCGACAAAATCCGGTTGCCCCGGTTGAGATAGACCACTGCAAAAATCTCCTGTTTTTTGTGTTCCAATTGTGCCTGCAGATAGTTGGCCACATCCTTGCTACTATGAATTTTTACCCGAAAATGCCCCGCTGCCTTTCTCCTAATTCCCAATTCCATGGCCGCTGCAATCATTACTGCCTTCGCAGTGCCTAGTCCGGCAATTTTCCCATTAACCAGTTCCTGAACACTCATTCCTGCCAATTGATTGAGGTCATTGTGCGCATATAGTAGCATATTTTTAGCTACATCGAGTGCGGAACTTTCCTTGGTGCCGTTTTGAATAAGAATGGCCAATAATTCCGTATTGCTGAGGTAGTGCGGCCCCTGCAGTAATAATTTTTCCCTCGGACGGTCTTCCCTGGCCCATTCCCTGATAGACAATTTTCGCATGTGAACAAATTGTAATTAAGTCAATATAATTATTCCTGCATGAATATCTATCTTCGTTCATATCCACGGTTTTATGAATCCTTCCGTCAAGATTTTTTCAGGTACCGGATCTCAGCAATTGGCTGAAAAAATTGCTCAGCGCTTTGGCGCCACATTGGGAAAAATTAATATTCAGCAATTTAGCGACGGGGAATGTCAGCCCATCTTCCTCGAAAGCATTCGCGGTGATTATGTTTTTCTCGTTCAGAGCACCTGCTCTCCTACCGACAACCTGATGCAACTGCTGTTGATGATTGATGCAGCCAAAAGGGCAAGTGCCTACAGGGTAGTTGCGGTAATACCGTATTACGGATACGCCCGGCAGGACAGAAAAGACAAACCACGGGTGGCCATCGGCGCCAAACTCATTGCTACCTTATTAGAAGCTGCCGGAGCAGACCGTGTCATAACAATGGACCTGCATGCGCCGCAAATTCAAGGATTCTTTGATGTACCTGTGGACCACCTCGACAGTTCAGCGATCTTTATACCCTATATTGACCAGCTGAGATTGCCCAATCTTTCTTTTGCAGCCCCAGACGTTGGAAGTACCAATCGGGTGAGAGAAATCGCCAGTTACTTCAATGCTGAAATGGTGATTTGTGACAAGCACCGAAAAAGGGCGAACGAAATTGCCAGTATGGTGGTAATTGGAGACGTTACAGACAAAGATGTGGTGCTGGTTGATGATATCTGTGATACAGGAGGAACCCTTGCCAAAGCAGCCGGATTGCTTAAAGAAAAAGGCGCCAGGAGTGTTAGAGCCCTGATTACCCATCCGGTTCTGAGTGGGAAGGCTTTTGAGAATATAGAAAATAGTGTTTTGGAGGAATTGGTGGTCTGTGATACTATTCCACTAAAAAAGGAGTCCCCCAAAATAAAGGTTATCAGCGTGGCAGACTTGTTTGCCATCGCCATCCGGAATGCCTACGAAAACAAGAGCATAACCAGCCTTTTCATCCATTCTCAGCTCCGGGGAAGGGATAAATAACCCTTTTTAGCACCTTTTTTCCCTGTTTTTACCTAACTTTGCCGTCCCAAAAACAAGGTAGTACGAAGTATTACCTATGTTGATGGGATTATTCATTAACCAAATTTTTTTATGAAAACAATTACAATCGAAGGTCACCTGAGGACCGAGCATGGCAAAAAAGCCGCCCGCCAGATTCGCTCTCAGGAAAACGTGCCAGGTGTAATTTACGGGGGTGCGCAGGAGATTAGTTTTTATGCTTCTGCAAAGGCTTTCAAGCCTTTGGTTTACACCGGTGAATTCCAAACGGCCGAAGTAACAGTAGACGGCAAAAAGTATCGCTGCATTTTGAAGGATCTGCAATTCGACAAAGTTTCAGATGCCCTGATACATGTGGACTTACTGGAACTGGTAGACGACAAAAAAGTTGTGGCAACTATTCCACTTAAATTTACCGGAACCTCTATCGGGGTGAAAGGTGGTGGTAAGTTGGTGACAAAAATCAAATCACTGAAAGTGAAAGCCCTTCCTAAAGATCTGAAGGAATTCATACCAGTTGACATCACCAACCTCGACCTGAATAGCAATATCCGTGTAGAAGATGTGAAGGAGCCGGGTATGGAAATACTCAATTCTCCTCGTATTCCTATTGCATCAGTGGTATTGACTCGTCAATTGAAACAAGAGGAAGCTGCTGCTCCGAAAGCTGCTGCACCTGCTGCTGCACCTGCCGCTGCACCTGCCGCCGCTAAAGCTCCTGCTGCTGCAAAAAAATAATTACGCTGAACTTTTAAGTTACAACTGCAGGTCTTTCAGGCCTGCAGTTTTTTTTGCGTCCCTACCAGTCTAAACCTTCCGTGAAATCATGTACTTTTAGTTTATTATTATTTGTATGCAACGCTTTCTCATAGTAGGTCTTGGTAACCCCGGATCAGAATACATTCATACGCGGCACAACATTGGTTTTGATGTAGTGGAGGCATTTGTATCAATGCATGGCGGCAGTTTTAGTTCGGGGAGGTACGCGAATGTTGCTACTGTAAAAGTCAAGGGAAGAGAGTTCGTATGTATTTGTCCGACTACTTACATGAATCTAAGCGGCCAGGCCTTTCGCTATTGGATGGAGAAAGAAAATATACCTGTCGAACAAACCCTCACTATTGTCGATGATCTGGCATTGCCGCTCAATAAAATCAGATTGCGTGGATCAGGTTCTGATGCCGGTCACAATGGTCTCAGTGATATTCAGCAAACATTGGGAACAGATCGATATCCCAAGCTGCGATTTGGGATAGGGAACAACTTCCCTAAAGGCATGCAGGTAGAATTTGTTTTAGGCCGGTGGCTGCCGGTTGAAGTGCCAATTGTAGCAACCAAAATCAAATACTGTTGTCAAGTAATTAGCTCATTTGCACTCGCCGGCTTAGCCTATACTATGAATATGGCTAATCACATGGAATTCAAGGCGGAAGAGAATGGTTCATCCTCCCCCTAATCTGCTTTTTTTGTTGATATGTACAGAGGGGTAGATCAAGTTACCCACCTCGCCTTTTTTCTCCTTTCCGACATACAATTTTTTCATTCTCAGCTCGTTCTACACTGAAAGGGGAAGTCATGCCCTGACCCAAAGCTTTAGTATGAAAATAATTTGTGTAGGAAGAAATTATGCAGCTCATGCCAGGGAACTGGGGAACGAAGTGCCGGAAGATCCGGTGATTTTTCTAAAACCGGCTACCGCCTTACTGCGAGAAGGCGATACCTTTCATTATCCGTCTTTTACCAGCGACCTTCATTATGAAGCCGAATTGGTTTTGCGCATTGGTAAAAAGGGGCGCAATATTTCTGCCGACGATGCACTTCATTACGTTGATGCCATCACAGTTGGAATTGATTTTACTGCCCGGGATGTACAGGCAGCATTGAAAGCAAAAGGACTACCCTGGGAAAAGGCAAAGGCCTGGGATCAGGCTGCCGTTGTTGGCCAGTGGCATTCGATGCAAACTGGTCCGGTACATTTTTCGATGACAAAGAATGGAACAACTGTTCAGCAAGGCGATACTCAATTGATGATTTTTTCTTTTGACCATCTGCTGGCACATATCTCACTTTATTTTTCTTTAGAGCCGGGTGACTTAATTTTTACGGGAACACCGGCAGGCGTTGGTCCCTGTGTTGTAGGAGATGTGTTGGAAGGATTCCTCGAAGAACACTCAGTTTTCACTTTACATATACATGCATAACAACCCCCCTCATGGCATGCTGAACCTGACGACCTTATTAGATGCTTATCAGATGATGGTGACAGCGCGCACTATGTCTGATACTTTTGCCAATCATAAGGCCGATTGTCCATACATGTTTGCCACTTCACGTGGCCATGAAGCCATACAAATTGCTACAGGATTACAATTGCAATCCTGCGACTGGCTTAGTGCTTCTTACCGCGATGATAGCTTGTTGTTGTCGTTAGGTTTCTCGCCCTATGAGCTAATGTTACAGTTACTTGGCAAGAAAAATGATCCTTTTTCAGGTGGTAGAACTTATTATTCCCATCCAAGCAGCAAAGACCCAGGTAAACCCTCCATTCTTCCTCATAGTAGTGCTGCAGGTATGCAGGCAATACCTGCCACAGGTTTAGCGCATGCGTTACAAATTGCAGAGGAAACCGGGGCTATGAAATTGAGAAAAACCAAAGATGGCCAGTTACCCATAGTGGTTTGTTCGATGGGAGACGTGGCTCCTACAGAGGGGGAGTTGAGTGAGGCCCTACTGCTGGCTGCACAACAACAATTACCGGTGGTTTACCTCATACAGGATAACATCAATCATGCATTGTCTCGGAAAGAGGAACATCCCAATAATGGTTCTTATGACTGGACTTGTATCGGAAAGGGGTTGGAAAGATTGAAGTGTGATGGCAGCAATTTTGCGGAAAGTTTTCTGACCATGCTTCGGGCGACTCAAATTGCACGAATTGAGAGAAAACCTGTATTGGTACATGCAACTATTTCACAGAAAAGCTTTCAATCCTATGAATTGAAGAGAGGAAGCGATCGCTATCAAAAGAGGCGGGAGGATAGACCTCAGTTAGATCCGGTAGGGATCTTAAGAAATGTGTTACTCGAATCCGGTATTTCCGAAGATGATATTCGCCAAATCGAACAAGCGGTTCAAAAAAGGGTGGAACATGATTTCTCCCGTGCATTGCTTTCAGAGGATCCGGATCCTGCAACTGTAGAGGAACATATTTTTGCGCCAACTGCTATCAGGGAGGAAATGGGCACGAGAACACCACAGCGAGGTAAGGAGATTTCTATGGAGGAAGCTGCATTGCGGGCCATTGAGGAACTAATGACAGCTTATCCGGAATCTGTTGTTTATGGCCAGCAATCTGCCAGTCGTTTGGGTGGTCAGGTAGGAAGGATAGATCGGTTACTTGAAAAGTTTGGGGAGGTAAGGGTGTGTGATAGTGGGGTAGACGAAAGTTATGTTATAGGGTCTACTGCAGGCATGAGTGCTTTGGGTTTGAAACCCATTGTGGATATACAATGTGCAGATTTTATTTATACCGGACTCAATCAGTTGGTGAATCAGCTTTCTGCGTCTTATTACCTCACCAATGGAAAGTTTCCTGTGCAGATGTTGTTGCGGGTGCCTGTAGGCGCTTATGACGGAGGAGGTCCTTACAATAGTAGCAGTATAGAATCCACTTTGTTATCCATCAAAGGCATCAAGGTAGTCTACCCGTCGAATGCTGCGGATATGAAGGGTTTGATGAAAGCTGCTTTTATGGATCCCAATCCGGTTGTGATGCTGGAACATAAGGGAATTATGGGTGAGGAAGGAAAGAGCAATACAATGGCTTCGTTAGCGATTGAGCCTTCTTCAGATTATATTGTCCCATTAGGTAAGGCAAGAACGGTATTGGAAGCGGATCCGATATTGCTGGAACGAGGTATGACTTTAGGAGTAATATCGTATGGAATGGGGGTGCATTGGGCGTTACAAGTTGCTGCCAAGTCACCGGGCTTAGTGGAGGTGCTTGATTTAAGATCATTGTTTCCATTAGATGAGGAAGCTGTTTTTGAATTGGTTCGCCGGCACGGAAAGGTGTTGATTGTTACCGAAGAGCCCCGCAATAATTCCTTTACGGAAGCGCTGGCGCATCGAATTACCCGCCAGTGTTATTGCTATTTGGATGCCCCGGTAGAAGTGGTAGGTGCACTT
>JBJTJJ010000135.1:0-4789 GCA_046095445.1 Sediminibacterium sp. | reverse complement strand
CAACTGCACCAGGAATCTTTGGTATATGATGTAATAAAACCAACACAGCGTAATTACAAGTAAACGGCACTATTGAACCACCAAAAATGATTCCCTGTGGAATCTGCAAGAAATATGGAACACTATCACATGAACCTGAACCTGAAAGTTTGGAGACAGCCTAACAGCAAAACTCCGGGTGCTTTCAAATTGTACCGCGTTGAAAACATTTCTTCAGAGATGAGTTTCCTGGAAATGTTTGATGTGCTCAATGAGCAACTGATCCGGGATGGCGAAGACCCCATCACTTTCGATCATGATTGCCGTGAAGGTATTTGCGGTGCCTGCTCGATGTACATCAATGGTAAGCCCCACGGACCCTGGTCGGCCAATACTACCTGCCAGTTGCACATGCGTGCTTTCCAGGATGGCGATACCATCGTAGTAGAGCCCTGGCGTGCCAATTCATTCCCCGTTATCAAAGATTTGATGGTGGACAGAAGTGCTTTCGATCGCATCATCCAGGCGGGTGGATACATAAGCGTGAACACAGGAAATGCAGTCGATGGCAATGCGCTTCCAGTTCCCAAAGACCATGCAGACAACGCCTTCGCTGCTGCCATGTGTATTGGTTGTGGGGCTTGTGTAGCCGCTTGTAAAAATAGCAGTGCCATGTTGTTCTTAAGTGCTAAAGTTTCACACCTTGCATTGCTTCCACAGGGTGATCCTGAAAGAAGCAGCCGGGTTGTGAACATGGTGGCGCAGATGGACAAGGAAGGATTTGGTGCATGTACCAATACCGGTGCTTGCGAAGCTGCTTGTCCCAAAGAAATTTCAATTGCCAACATCGCCCGACTCAACAAAGAGTATTTGAGTGCAGTGTTGACGTCGGAATAAGTAACAAGAAGCATCTACAAACGTTAGTATATAAAGTCCGCCATTGGTGGACTTTTTTTTTGACTGCGACGACAAGTTCAACAAAAAAATATAATTATGTACCTTTCCTGTAAATCAAGTTATGAACGATTATTCATCCCTTTTTCTGCTCAATCCCGATATTCATTTCCTCAACTTCGGTTCTTTCGGTGCTTGTCCTACACCAGTCTTTGAAAACTATTTGTATTGGCAGCGACAACTGGAATGGGAGCCGGTTCAGATGATAGCTTTTGATGGCATAGGTTTTTTATCGCAAAGCCGGCAAGCACTTGCCAACTACATAGGGGTGGAAGACAAAGATGATTTGGTGTATGTCACCAATCCTTCTTTTGCTGTCAATCTGATTGCGAAAAATTTTCCGCTGCAGGCGGGAGATGAAATCCTGACTACCGATATAGAGTATGGTGCCTGCGATCGCATCTGGCAAATGTATTGCAGGAAGTCCGGTGCTATCTATAAAAGACAACATATCCCCTTGCCAGTGACAACAGCAGATGCGTTTGCAGATGCATTTTTTTCCGGTTTAACACCTCGTACCAAGGCCATTTTCATCAGCCATATAACGAGTGCTACCGGTTTGATTTTTCCGGTAGAAAAAATCGTTGAGCGGGCAAGGGCACTCGGATTGATTACCATTGTCGATGGAGCTCATGCACCAGGGCATGTAGCGTTGTCGATAAAAAAATTAGATCCTGATTTTTATACCGGTGCCTGCCACAAGTGGATGATGGCTCCGAAGGGATGCAGTTTTCTCTATGCCAAAAAAAGCAGGCAGGAAATGTTACAGGAACCAATGATAGTGAGTTGGGGATATGAGGCCATCAAACCCTCTGGTTCGAAGTTCTTGGATTATAACCAGATGATTGGCACCAGGGATTTTTCTGCTTTTCTCACTGTACCTGCTTGTATAGAGTTCATGCAACAATATGAGTGGACAAAAGTAGCGGAGTGTTGCCATGAACTTGTGCTGGAATATGCTGATGCCTTTCATGCCTGCTTAGGAACTAATCCGATCAGTCCCTTGAACAAAGAATGGATTGGACAAATGGTGAGTATTCCTATTCGTACGAATGAACCGGAAAAACTGCAGCGATTGTTGTATCAGGAATATAAAATAGAAGTGCCATTGATGCGACAGGGCACTGATGTATATATCCGATATTCTATACAGGCGTTCAATACCAGGAAGAATTTGGACTATCTATTAGAAACGCTGAAAGCTTTGAAGGCAAAAGGTGAACTGATACAGTGAGCAAGAAAAGAAAACAGGGATAGAAAATGCCGAACGACTATTTTCAGTTTCAACAGTTTAGGGTGGAACAGGGAAAGGCAGCCATGAAAGTATGTACTGATGCCTGCATTTTTGGCGCCTGGGTAGCAAAGTTCTTGAAGGAACGAGACGGAAGATTATTGGACATTGGTACCGGTACCGGTTTATTAGCATTGATGGCTGCACAAACATGTAAGATGGAGATAGATGCGATAGATATTGATCAGGAAGCGGTGGAGCAGGCAAAACATAATTTTCTTTTATCCCCCTGGTCAGATCAACTGCGCAGCATTCATGCAGATATCAGAACATGGGTAACAGATGAGCGATACGATGTGATTATTTCCAATCCTCCTTTTTATGAAAACGATCTGCATTCGCCCGACGCGCGAAGGAATGATGCCTTACACAGTGAGCGATTGACATTGGAGGAATTGGAGCAGGCGGTTAATAAGATGTTGAAGCCCGGGGGTGGCTGGGGAATTTTGCTGCCGCATGCCAGGGTAGGCTATTTTCTGGATGTTACTAATAGGATAGGTTGGAAGTTGCTACATCGTTTAGATGTTTATAATGAGGGAAAGAAGGAACCTTTTCGCAGTTGTCTGTGGTTTGGGAGGGAAGGCGAGCCAACTATGCAGCAGCAACTTACCATCAAGCAATCAGGTATTTATACGGAGGAATTCCGCCAGCTATTAGGTAGTTACTACCTGGCTTTTCAAGAGGAAGCACCGTAGGCATATTCCTCCAGGTAAAGGAAATCGGGGGTGAGTTGACCTTTGTGTAGGATGGTGGCCCTGTTGATGGTATCAGATCCGCCTCCGATGATATCACCTATTACGTATTTCATGAGTTGTTCCCCGAAATAGCGGCTGGCATCACGGGGAAGTTCATTGGGCAGGTTACCGACAGCCATTACATCCACACTACCGGACAGGTAGGGGGCAGTTTTTGCGCCTGTATTTTTATCTACTCCATAGACAGGGTTTTCGGTGGTTGCGTCACCCAGATTGCAGGGAACGCTACCATTTTTATCGTCGGAAATATCGGCGATGGTGAACATCCTAAATTCCGGGTGCAGTATGGACTCCATGGAAAAAAGTCGGGGGATTTTTTCGTCCCAATAGATTCCATTCATCAATATATCTGCCCCGCGGGTGTAGGGTTCAAAAATACATTCGTATTGCTCTGCGTGGTCGTGGAAATGTTGCCGACGGTAGGTTCCGTCGATGGTATGGCGATAGAGATCAGCTCCCTTCAGGTGCACATACACCGGGTAGGGAAATGATTGATGGAGGAATTCATCGGGTTCTACTTCCTGGATATCCATCAGGTTCATGATTTCGAGTATACCATGTGCTACCCTACCGCTGCCGGTAACAGCTACTTTGAGGGGTGGAAGTTTGAGTCCGAAATAGGTATGAATCAATTCCCGGTAGTCATTAATATCGGAGACACGCCCCAGGTCGAATAATCCGGTTCTTTTGCCGTAGGCCATGATGCCATTGTGGGCGCCTACGATACCGGCAAAAAAGCCAAAGCCAATGAGGCGTTGGCCGTCGGGGTGAACGAGGCATTCGTAATCGACGAGGGTAATTTTATGCTGAACCATTGCCTGCATCAATCCCCTGTTATAGGGTTGTTCTTTTTTGGTATGTGAAAAGAGCAGATAGGTTTTGTTGGCGATCAACTGCTGAACCGGAATCTCTTTGATACCGAGGAGAATGTCGCATTGGCTAAGATCGGGGGATAGTTGGATACCTGCGCGGCGATATTCGTCATCGGAGAAGCACCGGTCGGGAGAGGGTTCGGCGATGATTTCCAGTTGCGGATAGGTTTTTTGCAGGTATTGGGCTTGGGAGGGTGTCAATGCTACCCGGTTGTCTGCGGGTATTTTCCCCTCCCGGATCAGTCCGATACGTGCCATTGTAGTAAATTTGCAGCACGAAGTTAACCAAAAGAGGTGATGGTAGCAGGAGAACAGCGCATGAACTATTTTCAATTATTTGAGTTGTCACAAGGATTTTTTCCCGACCCTGCTATAGTTAGGAAAAAGTATTATGAGTTAAGCAGGAAGTTTCATCCGGACTTTTTTGTGCAGCAGGGTGAGGTGGCGCGGGAGCAGGCAGAGGAAAAATTAAAGGAGGTGCATGCTGCCTACACTGTGTTATCGGATGCCGGAAAGACGATGGCGTATTTGTTAGAGTTGGAAACGGGAATGATTGCGGAAGAGAAATATGCTTTATCTCCCGATTTTCTAATGGAGATGATGGAATTGAATGAGGCGTTGCAGGAAGCAGAAACGGCGGAGGCAAGGGCGGAAGTGACAAAAAGTATACTTGATAAAAAAAGGGAATTGTATGAAAATATTAAGCCGATGCTGGAAGCTTATCAGCCGGGTATTATTTCCCCGGAAGCGATGTTGCCAATAAAGGAATACTACTATCGGCAAAAGTACATTCAACGGTTGTTGGGACAGGCGGAATAATTTGCCTGAATTATACATGGGGTTGTTTGGACATACCCTCTTGATTCCCTATTTTTGTCCTCCCCTGGCCCGGGTGGCGGAATTGGTAGACGCAGCAGACTCAAAATCTGCCGTCCGCA
>JBJTJJ010000134.1:0-2524 GCA_046095445.1 Sediminibacterium sp. | reverse complement strand
GTGAGGTCAAACAAACAACAGCCGAATTCGAACGTGGAGTTTTACTCAAAGACCACAAAGAAGCATCTTCTAAGGAATCCAATGGAACATTGGTTGAGTTTCTCCCGGATGACCAGGTATTTCGGCATTTCGACTTTAAAAACGAATACATCGATAACCTGCTTTGGAACTACTGCTTTTTGAATGCAGGGCTACAAATATTTTTCAATGGAAAAAAATTCGTTAGCAAAAATGGTTTACTTGATTTACTGGAGAAAAAAACAAGTGCTGATGAATTGCGTTACCCCATTATTCACTTAAAAGGAGAGGATATCGAAGTAGCTATTTCCCACAATAATGACTATGGCGAAGATATTTTCTCATTTGTAAATGGTCAATATACCACACAAGGTGGTACACATCAGCAGGCTTTCCGTGAAGCGTATGTCAAGGTTATTCGTGATTTTTTTAAAAAGGATTATGAAGCATCAGATATCAGAACCAGCATAGTTGCGGCTGTCTCTGTTCGGGTACAGGAACCTGTATTTGAAAGCCAGACAAAAACCAAATTGGGATCGGTAGCAGTTTACGAAGGTGGTCCCACTATGAAAAACTTCATTCTTGATTTTTTTGCTAAAGAGCTGGATAATTTCCTGCACAGAAATTTATCTGTAGCGGATGCATTGAAAAAAAGAATTGAACAAAATGAACGGGAAAGAAAGGAATTGGCCGGCATTAAAAAACTGGCGAATGAACGGGCAAAGAAGGCGAACCTGCACAATAAGAAATTAAGGGATTGCAGAGTGCACTTGAACGATGACCCTCCCTCAAAAAATAGGGAAGAATACATTTCATTACAAAATCAATCCACTCTTTTTATCACAGAGGGAGACAGTGCCAGTGGAAGTATCACCAAATCACGCAATGTTGACACGCAAGCAGTGTTTAGCTTAAGAGGAAAGCCACTGAACTCTTTCGGATTGTCTAAAAAAGTTGTCTATGAAAATGAGGAGTTTAATCTTTTACAACATGCGTTGAACATAGAAGATGGTTTGGAAGGATTACGCTACAACCAGGTAATCATTGCTACAGATGCCGATGTCGATGGATCACATATACGATTACTGTTGATGACTTTTTTTCTCCAGTTTTTTCCAGATCTGGTGAAACATGAACATGTTTATATACTTGAAACTCCCTTATTCAGGGTACGCAACAAACAGGAGACCATTTATTGTTATGATGAATACGAGAAAAAAGAAGCGGTAAAGAAACTCGGAGGCAAACCCGAAATCACCCGATTCAAGGGCTTGGGCGAAATCAGTCCGGAAGAGTTTAGCAAGTTCATTGGACCTGATATGCGCAAACAAATTGTTACCATCAACAATGAGGTGGGCATTCATGATATATTGGACTTCTACATGGGAAAGAATACTCCGGAAAGGCAAGAAAAAATTATTGAGAATCTTAGAATTGAAATGGATATAGTGAATAATTGATAGCGAATGAAACACCTAGTATTTGAAGAACAAAATGCCAGATTGCTGGAAGAAGCAATTGCGCTGGATGAAACACTGGCAGGAAAAATTTTTGTCATCCGGGATGATTTTGCCACTGGCCCTTTAGTACCAGAAGATACTGAGGAAACAATGCAAGCAAGAAAAAACTGGTGGGCAAATGTTTTGGAAGGATCTCCTTATGTAGAACAACTAAATTTGGTAGATGACGTTGCCAGCTTACAGCAATTAACAGAGGAATTAACCGCAGCACCCGAAGAAGAGTGCTGGATCTGGATGGGACAAAATGCTCACGATGTATGTGGGTATTATTGGATCTTGAAATACCTGAAACCATTCGCAGGAAGAATCATGGTTCTTTACATGAATAACCTGCCATTTCTCAATGAAAAAGGGGGAATATTTTATCCGTCGCATTTACATGAAATTCTACCCAAAGAATTTCTAAAAGCTAAAAAACTTGCCCGACCCATAACAGGTAGTGAATGGGAAGTTGATCCGGAAGAATGGTCCCGATTGCTGGCTGGAGACGGGATGGTACGCTTACTAGAAGGTGGAAAGAAACTGGTCAATCGACCTATCGACTTACACGATGATGAAATTTACAGAGCTATTACCGCTGAATGGCAAAAATTGAATAAAGTCATTGGTCACTTGCTTTCCAAGAATAAAAATGGATTGACTGATACTTTCATTGCCTGGCGGCTAAAGGGTATGGTGGGTGAAGGAAAAGTAGAATGGCAAGACGATAAAAATAAAGGATGGAAGGAGACAATGATTCGGAAAACTGTTGTACAGGAAACAACCCCTACCGAAGAATGAATAAAACTATTCACATACAACCAATGTCCTTAAAAAGCACAGATGAAAGAGGGAGTGTACATCATTTTTCAACGGAAAGATCAGGTGAATACATGGTTTTTTATCGACATCAGGGGGCAATAGGTGCAAGACATTATCACAAAGGTTTGTCAGCGAATAAAAATCCTG
The DNA here is from genome assembly GCA_046095445.1 of Sediminibacterium sp. Lineage (GTDB taxonomy): Bacteria > Bacteroidota > Bacteroidia > Chitinophagales > Chitinophagaceae > Sediminibacterium. The sequence goes on along the minus strand of JBJTJJ010000134.1, from coordinate 38 downwards.
AACAGTTTGTCTTGTTATCCGGGAAAGCTACATTGAAT
>JBJTJJ010000133.1:0-8262 GCA_046095445.1 Sediminibacterium sp. | reverse complement strand
GAATAAGCCCTATGGAGATATATGGCATCGTATGCGAGCACTTTGTTATCAGGTGCATCCCTATCGCTGGATGACCATTGGACAAGAGCTTAGCCATGTAGAAAAGGCATCTATGGAAGATGTGCGGTCGTTTTTATTCAAAAATTAACGACCCCTGTCTGCAATTTTGGTAGTGGCCGGAGCGGTAACAACAGCGCAGGTAAAAGAATTAGCTAACAAATGGTTTGGAAATATCCCCTCCGGAGAAAAATATCTTCGTTCCATACCTATTGAGCCGATACAAACTGTATCCCGGCAGACAGAAGTTTTTGCCGATGTACCTGCTAATGCACTAATCATGGCATGGCACATGGATGCCCGGCTAGAGCAAGGGTATTATGCCGCTGATTTAATCACTGAAATTTTGGGTGGAGGCAACTCCTCCAGACTATATCAGGCATTGGTCAAGGAGCAAAAGATTTTTTCTGCTTTGGAAGTGCATCACTTTGGTAGCACGGATAAAGGATTACTGGCATTGGAATCAAGGTTGGTTGATAGCGTAAGTCATGAAAAAGCAAGGGCTGCCTTAGAAGCAGAGTTGGACAAGCTGCTCAGCACTGCGATTCCGGAAGCAGAACTTGAAAAGGTGAAGAACAAGACTGAGAGCATGATTGTGTTTGAAGATATGAGTCTTACCAATCGCGCTGCCAGTCTCGCTCACTATGAATTATTGGGAGATGCTTCTTTGATGAATACTGAATTAGAGCGCTATCGATCGGTAACTATGGAGGATATTATCAACACCGGTAAAAATATCTTCCGCAAGGAAAACAGCAACACCATGTATTATCATGCCGGCAAGCCATCTCATGCTTAACAGAAAACAGCCGCCACCCATACAGAATGCTGCAGATATGCAGTTACGTCTGCCGCCCTATCAGCAATTCACGCTGCGCAACGGTGTTCCTGTTTATACGGTTGAAGCAGGCTCACAGGAAGTAGTGCAGGTGGAGATACTTTTTTATGCAGGACTCTGGTTTGAGGATTTTCCGATGCAAGCAGCCACCACTAATTTTTTGCTGAAGAATGGTACCCGCACCAAAACATCTTTTCAATTGAATGAACAGGTGGAATATTATGGTGCATATCTGAATAGAGGATGTTTCAATGATGTAGCAAATATCACCCTCCACTGTCTCAAAAAGCATTTGACAGAGTTGTTGCCTGTTTTATCGGAGATATTGACTGAGTCTGTATTTCCGGAAGATGAATTGACTATATACCGCAACAACCAGTTGCAACGATTGAACATCAATCTGCAGAAATGTGATTTTGTAGCCAATCGACTGATGGATGTTTATCTATATGGTGAGCAGCATCCTTATGGCAGGTATTCAACTGCCGAAGGATATGAAGCAATCAACCGTGAGCAATTGCTATCGTTTTATGATAAGTATTATGTGCATGGTTCCTGTATGATCCTGGTATCAGGAAAGTTGCCGGCCGATCTTCAGCAGCAATTGGAATCTTGTTTGGGCGATTTGCCATTGAAAGGACACAAGCCCGGTAAGAAGGCACACACGTTACTTCCTGCGCAGCAGCGAACCTATCGCATTATCAATGATGCACAGGGAATACAGGGAGCCATCAGAATGGCTTGTCCTTCACCTTACAGGAAGCATCCTGATTTTGTAGGAATGCAGGTATTGAATCATATACTGGGAGGATATTTCAGTTCGCGTTTGATGAGTAATATCAGAGAAGACAAGGGATATACTTATGGTATTCATTCTTATATACACAGTCATTTACATGAGGGCAGCTGGCACATTAGCACTGAAGCCGGGCGGGAAGTATGTGAAGCAGCTATTGTAGAAATATATAGAGAGATGGAACTATTGCGTAAGGAGGAAGTCAGCAAGGAAGAGTTAGATAACGTACGCAATTATATGATGGGAGGTTTGATGGGTGATCTGGATGGCCCTTTTCAGATCATGTCACGCTGGAAGACGTACTTGTTGAATGAATTGCCCGATCACTATTTTGATGAGAGTGTTGCTACGATTAGGAATATGACCCCCCAACGTTTGCAAGAGTTGGCGAACTTGTATTTGAAGCCTGAAACATTTTATGAATTGGTGGTGGTGTAAGTGCATTTTATTTGTTTTAGAGAACCCTCTTTATTTAGAGCGTCATTAATAGTATATTCGTTGAATCGATAAAATGAAATAATATGATGCGTTTTATTGTAAAAACCTTATCAACATCTGTCGCAGTACTTTTTGCAGCTTATGTTTTAAAAGGCGTTCATGTGGCAGATGTACCAACTGCTATATTGGTGGCAGTAGTGCTGGGTTTGCTCAATAGTTTTATTCGACCAATACTGGTATTATTGACCATACCCATTACTGTAGTTACCCTGGGATTGTTCCTGATAGCCATTAATTATTTCATTGTTCACATGACGACCAGTCTGGTACCCGGATTTCAGGTAGATGGTTGGTTCCCGGCACTCCTTTTTTCCATATTGGTGAGTATAGTTTCTTCTATTATTGAGGCGATTGCCGGCTCTCCCGATCAATCAAACTGATTTTCCTCGCAGGAAATGTTACTTGTCCGGACTTCGGGATATGTTATGCCACTTTTGGCTGCTGAAAAGTAATTATTGCTCTCAGCAAACCCCTATTTTACCCATTTCCATCCTTTTATTTGACCGTTCATCCCTTTTTATTGGGCTAGGTGATTATCTCTTATTTTCATATATCATTGATATTCAATTATATATGTAATATCAATATCCTTCCCAAGCATATTACTAAATAAAAATAGGTACTTTGTATTGCATAGTACTATAATTCTCCCTATCTTTGTCTTGTCAAAGCAACAAAAAAGACAAAAAATTATCAACAATAAAAACGAACAACCATGAAAAACAATTTCAATCTCATCGAAAGCATTTCGAAAGAGCGCAATCATTCTGAATCTACTCTTGTTCCTGCTTCTGTAACAGCCACCCGCATGGAGACTGTTCATCCCCAGGTATTCGGTATTGCTGACCTCTGGAAATTAGAGAGAAGCAGAAGAATCCGAAGTGCACGTCGTCACTTTGCCCTGTAAAATCAACAATCCTTTCACCCCAAAAAATTAAAGTATGGACATTCAGAATACCCAAAGTCAGATGCGCAAAGGAGTGCTCGAGTTTTGTATTCTTTCCATCATCAGGCAGGGCGAAGTTTACCCGAGTGATCTGGTGGAAAAAATGAAAGCTGCCAACCTGCACATACTGGAAGGTACCCTATATCCCTTGCTGACGCGACTGAAAAATGCAGGGGTACTCACCTATCGCTGGGTAGAGAGCAATAGTGGTCCCCCCAGAAAATATTTTGTCATGACCGATCAGGGGCTTGAATTCTACAAAGAACTGGAAGCCACCTGGCAGGAACTGGCCAACGCTGTAGCAACCTTGACCAGCAACGAAAATCAAGAACCCATATCAACCAACCAAACCACCACCTCTTTATCGACAGAAGACGGTAAAGAATGACCTTAAAAATATTATCATGAAAAAGGTAATCAACATCAATTTTCAGGGCAGGGTGATTCCAATAGAAGAATCTGCTTTTGAACTACTCAAATCTTATACCGATAGTCTGCGGCGCTGTTTTGCCCAGGAAGAAGGGAAAGACGAGATCATTAATGATATCGAAAGTCGCATCGCCGAATTATTTGGCGAAGCCCTAAAGAAGGGTAGCGTCTGCATCACCGACGATCAGGTGAATGCTATTATAGATAATATGGGTCGACCTGAAGACCTGGAACAGGGTACAGCTGCAGCCGGCACAGAAAATAATTCCGGACAACAAACGGCCGGTGGATCCGGTAATTTTACCAATCGGGGTCAGCTTTTCCGCGATGAAAATGACAAGATTGTTGGGGGTGTCTGCAGTGGTATAGCCATCTATTTAAAAATTGATCCATCTATTGTTCGGGTAGCATTCGTGCTCGCTACCATTGGTTGGGGTTCAGGTACTTTATTGTACATCGTTTTGTGGGCCATTCTACCCGGGTCAAAGTCCCAAACTGGCGCACGCACCAAGCGACTCTTCAGAAACCCGGATGAGAAAGTGGTCGCCGGTGTAGCGAGTGGTATCGCCAGTTATTTTGATATAGCAGTGTGGATACCGCGACTCATTTTTGCTTTACCCCTAATTACCGGACTGGGTGCATCGTTGATTAATACAGTATTTAATGTTTGGTATTGGAGTGACGAGCCAATTTCCAGGATCGTTTTCTCCTCCTTCGGTGGCACCTTATTAATTATCTATCTCGTACTATGGGCGATTATTCCCGAAGCCAAAACAGCTTCTGAAAAATTAGAAATGCGGGGAGAAAAAGTAGACCTCAATAGCATTAAAACAACCATACAGGAAGATTTGCATGCTTTCGCAGCTCGCGCTGAAAAATGGGGAAAGGAAGTGAATGATAAAGCACAAGACTTTGGTAAGGATGTTTCACAAACTGTCAAGTCATCGGCGCAAACTGCCAGCAGTACTATTACTCCTGTTGCTAAATCAGGTATAAGCCGAATCGGTACTGCAATAGGTATTGTTTTCAAGGCGTTTTTCATGTTCATCTTTGGCATAGTGGCATTGGTTCTTTTAATTACATTGCTTGCAATACTTTTTGCCGGTGCGGCCGTGTTCCCATTGAAAAATTTTCTGTTGGATGGGTTTAACCAACAATTCCTTGGCTGGGTATTTTTACTCTTATTCTTCGGTACGCCAATCATAGCACTGATTACTTCACTGATTCGCCGAATCATGGGTGTAAAGTCCGGCAATAAATATATTGGCTACACTTTTGCAGGTATGTGGGTGATGGGATTGTTCAGTGGGTTGCTGCTGATATCTTCTATCAAAAAAGATTTCAGTGTTAGGGTTCGGGAAAAGCAAGAAAATACTTTGGTTCAACCTACATCCGGTAAAGTTTTTGTTCGACTCAAAGAAGCTAATATTGTTCGCCAGTTTGGTCCCGGTATTCATATGAGTGGTCTAGCCAGATTGTTCAAAGACAGCATTCAGATCAGCAACATTGATTTGCGCATCGAGAAAAGTGCAGACTCCAATTACCACCTGAATTCAACACGTATTTGTAGTGGCAAAGATGACACTAGGGCCGGAGCCAACTTAGCAGCCATGCAGTTTGGATTTCAACAACAGGATTCAATTCTTGTCCTCGACAGAGGCATCATATTGCCACCCGGATCAAAATTCCGCAACCAGCAGATCATTCTCACACTCCAGGTTCCGGTGGGGAAGAAAGTAATGATAGATCGAGCAGTTAAGAATAAGTTTTTCTACCTCAATATGTCGAACATCAATTTCGCAGAAGTAGATGGAGGGGATGATTGGGAATTAGAAGAGTCTGACGAAACATGGAGAAGCGGGGTTGAATATGTGATGACGGAAAGTGGCTTGAAAAAAACAGGGGTGACTATTGAAGAAAAAAAATGGGAGGATAATGGCGATAATGAAGAGTATAACTCACCCGATTCCCGCAAATCCCGTCGTCAATTAGAGCGTGAATTGGAGCGTAAAAACCGCGAATTGGAAGAACTCAAAAGGGAACAAGATAAAGCCACTGACACCAAAAAAGTGATATTGGAATCTTCCACACAACAAAATGCCGGTACAAGCTTTTTCTCTCGCATGACAGCTGCCTGGGATCATGCGGTACATATTCCCAGGGAGAAAGTGACTACTGCAGCAATGCTATTTTATAATAAGATGATGTAGGTTTGGTTTTATGCAAAGGGGGCTTGTCTTTATAGATAGCCCCCTTTTATTTTTGTACCCCCCTTACTTGCTGTATTTTTGCATCCAAATTGTAAGTAGATGAAAAATACACCCTTCACCCACCAGCACATTGCCCTAGGAGCCAAGATGGCTGAATTTGCCGGATATAATATGCCCATCAGTTACACCGGCATCAATGATGAGCACCTGACGGTAAGAAAGCAGGCAGGTGTATTTGATGTAAGTCACATGGGTGAATTTATCCTTAAGGGAGACAAAGCCCTTGATCTGATTCAGCGGGTGACAACGAATGATGCTTCTCGTCTAACTGAGGGGCAGGCACAATTATGTTGCTTCACCAATGAGCAGGGTGGAATAGTTGATGACCTGATTGTATATTGTCTTTCTCCCAATCAATCGTACATGCTTGTTGTCAATGCTTCCAATATTGAGAAGGACTGGCAATGGGTGCAGCAGCACAATAATCAGGGAGTGGAAATGCACAACATCAGTGACAAAACTTGTCTGTTAGCGATTCAGGGACCTGAAGCCAATAAAATAGTGCAGCAACTCACCGATACTGAAATCATGAATCTGAAGTATTACACGTTTGTTCGTGGTCAGGTTGCAGACGTGCCCAATGTTATTATTAGTGCCACCGGATATACCGGTGCAGGTGGAGTAGAAATTTATTTTGAAGATGCCGGTGATGCAGCTGTAACCATCTGGAATGCCTTGATGGAGGCGGGAAAGCCATTTGGCCTTAAACCCATTGGTTTAGGTGCCCGTGATACATTGCGATTGGAAATGGGTTATTGTTTGTACGGAAATGACATCAACGATACAACTTCACCCCTGGAGGCAGGTCTGGGATGGATCACGAAATTTACCAAACCGTTTACGGCACACGAAATATTGTCTGCACAAAAGGCAGCGGGAGTGACCAGGAAATTGGTAGGTTTTGAAATGGTGGATCGCGGCATACCGCGCCATGATTATCCCATTCAAGATGAAATGGGTAACACGATTGGGATCGTAACCAGTGGAACCCAATCGCCCTCACTCGGCAAAGCTATTGGAATGGGCTATGTGAATACCTCACATGCAGCAGAAGGCAGTTTTGTTTACGTAATGATTCGCCAACAACCGGTTAAGGCGATGGTAGTAAAGCCGCCATTTCGTTAGTCACTAATCACCTGACGGGCTGGTCAGTCAGAGGCTTTCTTTTTACTATCAGCACCCGCTCCTTATCGAGAAGCATATAGCCATATTCATAGCAGAAGAAATACTGCCTGCCCTGTCGATTTGTAAAAGTGTGGGTGAAGAACTGGAACCGGAACCCCTGACTAAACAACCGATATTGTGGTGCCCTGGCCATAAAGTGCTTGTTCCTTAAAAATCCTTCTAAAATTTTTCTATTCTTCCTCAAGTTCTGATTGATGTTACGGACATACAGATTGGTTTCACTGTACGACCGGTTGTTGAATACATTTCTGCAATATTCATTACAGAATTTTTTATCTGATCTGCCTTTTAGTACTTTTTGGCAGGTGATGCATTTTCTTTCCTGGTCTGTCATATCCTTCATTTTGGTTGAGTGAAAATAGCTGCCGTACAATCCGGGCACAAGCGTATTTGTACTTAATGAGCACACAAAAAACACCTATCCGCTGGATACTCTTAAGTACTTACTTTCGGTTATAAGTATTTATTATTCGTTTTTCATTTACCCACCACATCATATTTGTTCCGTCATCAGCAGCACCTGCTGCTATCGTTGAAAAAAACAAACACGTATGAATCAGGTAAAAAACAAGGTCCAGTTAATCGGACATCTCGGGCAGGATCCCGACATCAAGACATTTGGTGCAGACAAGAAAGTGGCTAACATGAGTTTAGCTACCAATGAGCAGTACAAAAATGCTCAGGGCGAAAAAGTCACAGAAACACAATGGCATTCCGTTGTTGCCTGGGGCAAATTGGCAGAGATAGCCGAAAAATATCTGTCCAAGGGAACGGAAGTTGTGGTGGAGGGCAAGCTGGTCAATAAACAGTATACCGATAAACAGGGTGTCAAGCGAAATGTTACGGAGATTCAGGCCAACGAGCTCCTGATCTTGTCGAAGAAGTAGGTGCTACTACCGTGGCTGTTGTAGCAATAGAACAGTCCGCAAAGCAGAAGCGCAGCATGACATGTCGGGCTGTTAATTGGATGGTTAGTATCTTTGCTGCATGTCATCTCAACCCCCTGCTCTTCACACGGTTTTGTCACCTCGTTTATTAGACTTATATGATATTTCAGGTGCTGTCGTTGTAATCATCGATGTATTCCGGGCTACGTCCACTATTGCTACCGCTTTGTACAATGGAGCTGCGCGGGTGATACCGGTAGATTCAGTGGATCAGTGCATTCGTATTGGTAACGATACTGGTGGTATCACTGCGGGAGAACGCGATGGGAAAGTAATTCCCGGTCTCTCCTATGGAA
>JBJTJJ010000132.1:0-1109 GCA_046095445.1 Sediminibacterium sp. | reverse complement strand
CACCAGATCGCCGGTGTAGCGGATTCCTCCGTCAGCAATCACTGAAATGTTCTTTCCTTTCAATGCTGAGGCAGTTTCCATGATGGCAGTTAGCTGTGGCATACCGGCACCTGCAACAATACGGGTGGTGCAGATAGAACCCGGTCCGATTCCTACTTTTACGCAATCAGCACCTGCTGCTGCCAGTGCTTTAGCACCTGCAGCTGTGGCTACGTTGCCTGCAATGATATTAAGTCGCTTGAAGTTTTTTCTAAGCTGCTTAAGTGCGTTGATAACACCCAGAGTATGACCATGAGCACTATCGAGCGTTACGACATCCACACCTACCTGTTGTAAGGCAGCAGCACGATCCATTACATCGCGTGTGATGCCCAGTGCAGCACCTACCAGCAAACGACCCAGTCCGTCTTTACCGGCGTTGGGAAAATTCCTAAGCTGAAGAATATCACGGTAGGTAATGAGTCCGATCAACTTCCCCTGTTTACTTACTACAGGCAGCTTTTCGATTTTATATTGGCGCAATATCTTTTCTGCTTTTTTGAGATCTGTTCCTTCCGGTGCAGTTATCAAATTCTCTCGCGTCATTACTTCAGCAATCTTTCTTTTTCTGTCGTGTTCGAAACGGAGATCTCGGTTGGTGAGTATTCCCACAAGTTGATGATGCTTATCTACCACAGGAATTCCACCAATTTTATTTTCTTTCATTAAGTGCAAGGCATCGCCAATGGTAGCATCGACCAATAGGGTTACGGGGTCAATGATCATACCACTTTCACTTCTTTTCACTTTGCGCACCTGTTCTGCCTGCTTTTCAATGCTCATGTTCTTGTGCAAAATACCAAGCCCGCCTTCTCTTGCCAATGCAATGGCCAGATGGGCTTCAGTCACGGTATCCATAGCTGCCGATAGCAGGGGAATGTTCAAGCGGATGTCACGGGTAAGTTGGGTTCGGATATCTACTTCACGAGGTAACACTTCGCTGTAGGCGGGAACCAACAGAACATCATCGTAAGTAAGTCCTTGTCCGATAATGCGGGAAGATGCCGAGGAGGCGGGGGTGGAATTATTTCTTATTGCCATGTGCAAAGATAGTTGCCTAGGTGAAATGT
>JBJTJJ010000131.1:0-8672 GCA_046095445.1 Sediminibacterium sp. | reverse complement strand
AGTATCGGTATTTAGGAGGAGGTGATGAATGCGTTTTTGAACAAGGGGAAATGCGCCCTCCATTACTGTTGCCTGGTTAGCAATGCTGAAAATACGGGCTTCATAAGTTTTGTCATTGAGAACATCTCTCATCACATGTTGCAGACAGAGGAAATCATTTTCTCCCAATTGCCTCAACTGTTTTAATGAGTCAAAAACTGAGCCCGGGTAATTATCTCTTTTTTTATTTTTCACCCATACTTCAGCAACTTCTGGTTCGCCATTTCTGAGTAATTGACTACCCTTGTTGTAGATGAAACGGAAAGTATTATTCTTTAGCTCCGGGCGGAGGATGCTACTATTTTGTTGAAGCGTGGAAGGAATGAAATTATTATAGAAGTAGGCAGGAGGCACTTTTAATTCAATCAGAGTTGCGTTATTATTTTGATCAAATATGATTTTCATTCCTTGCAGAATTGCTTCCCGAAATCCGCGGGCAGTGGTTGTTAAAAAGTAGGGTTCGCCATCAACCAGCAGTCTATTGAACAAAAAGCCAATAGCAGGGGATTCCGCCTGTGTCAGCGATAAATCGAGCTCATTTTTTTCTATGAGTTCATTTTTATAATTGACCAGGTAATAATTTATTTTGATAACAGAAGACGACCTGGCCCCAATCACAGTATCTGTAGCATATTCCCCGGTAGGAGAAAAGACTGCACTGGGTTGCATTTCAAATAAATCAATCCAGAGATGTAATAAAGAGCTGTTCCTGTCTTTGATGACGAGCGGCTTTCCTTTTTTTAATTCATTCAGCTGTGGAAAGCTGACAGGTAGTTGAAGAGAGTCGGTTAGATGCCATCCCCTTTCCTGGTATAATATTTGTTGTAGTTGACTTGCTAATGAAATGTTCATTGTTCGGTCTCTTACATAATCAGGTAGCGGTCCGACTGCAGAGTAGAAGCGGACTTCTTCCAATACAACTTGTTGTTGTGCAAGGGCAGGGCCTGCCATCAAGCATCCAAATAACAGGGAGCAATAAATTTTTAACAAGTTTAATTGCATGTATTGTAATATTACAAATAAAACTGCAATCGCTATTTTAAAATACATTCAGAAGTATGGCTAAACTTGAAAGAATCATTCCCGCCAGAAAAAGTGTTTTTCTAGACGGACCCAAGCCAAGGATTAATGAGTTTTTCTTTGGCTGGGACGTGTTCATGCAATTCATCAAAGGGTTCCGAGCCTTACACTTCCTGGATCCCTGTATTACTGTTTTCGGGTCGGCGCGTTTTAAAGAAGATGATCATTATTATCAGAAAGCCCGGGAGTTTGGCAAGCAGATTGCTAGTCTTGGGTTCACTACCATGACCGGCGGAGGCCCGGGTATCATGGAAGCTGCTAATAGGGGGGCATATGAAAATAACGGCACATCTGTAGGATGCAACATCGAATTGCCTTTTGAACAGCACCCCAATCCGTATATGCACAAATGGATCACTTTCAAGTATTTTTTTGTTCGCAAAGTGATGCTTGTGAAGTATTCCTATGGCTTCATTATTATGCCGGGTGGGTTTGGTACGATGGATGAGCTATTTGAAACATTGACTTTGATTCAAACAAAAGTGATCAATGATTTTCCTATGGTATTGTTTGGCACTGAATATTATAAGCCAATGCTGGAAGCAATTGATACTATGATTGAACGAGGTACCATCAGCGTCGAGGATAAAAAATTATTCTTGTTGACCGATGATGTAGACGAAGCGATGCAATACGTCCAGTCTTACATTCGTGATAATTATAAGGTCAAACCCAGAAAGCGTCTGTGGTGGTTGTTTGAGAAAAGATAGCAACTACCGATTGATTTTTTTTCCTGCAGGGAAAGTATATCCAAGACTCAGTATGAGTTCATAGGTGCCGAATGCCTGACTCGCAGTACCCTGGTAAACCTTTAGTCCGGAATAACGGGCATAATCTACTTTGCTGGTCATTTCAATGAACACATGTTGTAGGAAGGTTGCTTTCAGGCCCGTTTCAACTCCCATATTCCAGCCGCCCAGTTGAAACCCGTCATCATTTTTATTGCCAAATAAACTGTTTTCAACATGTGGTATCACCGGACCAATTCCCCCTTTGGCAACGGCATCCAGAATAAAATTTTTATTCTTTGCTGCATGTAGCCGCCATCTTTTCACCAGATTAAAAAGTAAGAAGTTGGCTCCGTTGTTGAGGAAATAATAAAAACCATTGGATGAGCTGAAATTGATCGTGCTGTCTATTGTTCGGTTGCCTAGTTTCCCGGTAATACGAAGGGTTTGACCTTCCTGGATGATATGTTTGGTGTGATCGAAATTGATTTCGAAAGCAAGGCCTTTCTTTTTATTGAAAAAATATCCCAGTCTATAATTGTATTGTGGAATACTGAGTGGGGTATTAAAAATTCCCTTGTCCCAACCCGGGTTATCATGCGATTTTACCTGATGTAATTTGTATTGATTGCCCAGTGAGGGTTGATTAACTTTTACGTCAGATCTCGTGTACCATTCTTTGTTATATCCCCAGGAGAAATAGAATTCCCCTTTTCTCTCTGCTTCCTTTTTTTGTGCTGAAGCAAGAGAGGGTATCAGGCAAATGAGGGCTAATAATTTTTTAAGTGGACTTGGTAAGTGTTGCATTATTCTAAATTAGGGCGAAGCCATCTTTCAGCATCTTCCAGGGGCATATTTTTTCTTGATGAGTAGTTTTCCAGTTGATCGCGCTGGATTTTGCCAATGCCAAAATATTGGCTTTGAGGATGGGCAATATACCATCCGCAAACGGATGAAGCCGGGAACATGGCGAGGTTCTCAGTGAGTTGAATGCCGGCTGATTCGGTAGCATGAAGCAGAGAAAATAACTTATACTTTTCTGTATGATCCGGACATGCGGGATATCCCGGGGCAGGGCGTATTCCTGTGTATTTTTCCTGAATAAGATCTTCGTTGCTGAGTTGTTCATTGGGTTGATACCCCCACCAGTTAGTTCTGGTTTGATGATGGAGTGCTTCAGCAAAAGCTTCTGCTAGACGATCTGCCAGGGCCTGTAACATAATTTTACTGTAGTCATCATGGGCGGCTTCCATTTTTTTGATATGTGGCTCGATACCATGAATGGTGACAGCAAAAGCTCCTATATAATCGGTGTATCCGCTTGTTGCAGGAGCAATAAAATCTGCCAATGATAAGTTGGGCTGTCCCGGTGCCTTTTTGATTTGTTGGCGCAAGAAAGAAAGACGGAATGTTTCGTTGTTGTCTGTAACATCCACATCATCTCCATTGCTATTGGCTTTCCAGAATCCAACTACCCCTTTTGCAGTTAGCCATTGCTCGGCAATCATACTATCGAGCATTTCATTGGCATCTTTGTACAGTTTGCTCGCTTCTTTCCCTACAATGGTATCAGAAAGAATTTCAGGGAAGGAGCCATGCAGCTCCCAGGCAATGAAAAAAGGTTTCCAATCTATATATTTCCTAAGTTCATTAAGGTCAAAAGAGTCAATGACTTTGGTTCCGGTGAAAGCGGGTTGAACCGGGTGGTAATTATTCCAGTCAATGCTTGCTTTATTTTGCAGCGCATCTTGATAACTCAGGTATTCTTTTACCGTTTTCTTATTATCGAATGAAAACTTCAGTTCATTGTATTCTTTTTCTATTCCTCCTAAAAACTGATTTTGTTGTTCTTTACTTAGCAAGCTGCCTGCTACTGTTACACTTCTTGATGCATCGAGCACATGCACTACTTTCCCGGGATATTCAGGTGCAATTTTTACTGCTGTATGCATCCGCGAGGTAGTGGCACCGCCAATGAGCAGGGGTTGTGTCATTCCCCTTCTTTTCATTTCTTTCGAAATGTGCACCATTTCATCCAGCGATGGTGTAATAAGTCCACTTAAACCGATGATGTCTACCTTTTCCCGCTGGGCAGTTTCCAGAATTTTTTCTGCGGGTACCATTACACCCATATCGATGATATCATATCCATTACACCCAAGCACTACTCCCACTATATTTTTTCCGATATCGTGCACATCGCCCTTAACGGTGGCTAATAAGATCTTAGCTGCTGCTCCGCTATCTGCTGCTGAGGTATCACCTGCCAGCTGTTGTAATTTTTTCTGTTCTTTTTCTGCTTCAATATAAGGCGTAAGTACTGCCACGCTTTTTTTCATCACGCGCGCGCTTTTAACGACTTGTGGCAGAAACATTTTTCCGGCACCAAATAGATCACCCACTATACCCATGCCTTCCATCAGCGGTCCTTCAATTACCTCCAATGGTGTGGGATATGCTTGTCGGGCTTCTTCTGTATCAGATTCGATATATTCAGTAATGCCATTGATCAATGCATGTGCAAGTCTTTTTTGTATCGGTTCGTTTCTCCATGCTTCATCTTTGACTTGAACCTTGCCTTGTGTCTTAACAGTTTCTGCATATCGAATCAGAGCATCAGTGGCCTGGTTATTATCATTGTTGCGATTTAGTATAACATCTTCGCAAAGCCTTTTCAATTCCGGCTCAATTTCATCAAAAACTGCCAGTTGTCCGGCATTAACAATACCCATATCCATGCCCGCACGTATGGCATGATACAGAAAAACTGCGTGAATGGCTTCTCTTACCGGTTCATTTCCCCGGAAGGAGAAAGACACATTGGAGACGCCACCACTTACCTTGGCCAGTGGAAGCGTTTTCTTGATAATTCTGGTTGCTTCAATGAAGTCCACAGCATAGTTATTGTGTTCTTCTATACCGGTTGCAATTGCAAAAATATTGGGATCAAATATGATATCTTCCGGGGGGAAATCTGCTTGTTGCGTGAGTATACGGTAGGCGCGTGTGCAGATATCTACTTTTCGTTGCAAGGTGTCTGCCTGGCCTTGTTCATCAAATGCCATTACAACTACTGCAGCACCGAAGTCTCTACAGATATGTGCTTGTTCCAAAAATTTTTCTTCACCCTCTTTCAGAGAAATCGAATTGACAATACATTTTCCCTGAATACACTCTAGTCCGGCTTGTATGATTTCAAATTTCGAGCTGTCGATCATGATGGGTATGCGAGCGATATCCGGTTCACTTTGCAACAGGTTGATGAATTGAGTCATCGCTGCAACTCCATCGAGCATGGCATCATCCATGTTAACATCCAGTATCTGGGCTCCGCTTTCGACTTGTTGGCGGGCGACAGAAAGGGCTTCTTCCAGTTGGTTGTCCCGTATCAGGCGGGCAAATTTTTTGGAGCCGGTTACATTGGTTCGCTCACCTATGTTGACGAAATTGGTTTCCGGTCTGATCACCAATGGCTCCAGTCCGGACAATCGCAGGTAGGGATGAATTTGAATTGTACTCATGGTTGGTTCAATCAGGAGGTCAGGACTTCCGGAAGATTTCGGGGTTTTAATTTTTTTACTGCTTCAGCTATGTGACGAATGTGATCCGGTGTGGTACCACAGCAGCCACCTACGATATTGACGAATCCTTCTTTCGCCCAGTCTTCAATGAAGTGAGCTGTTTCATGTGGTTGCTCATCGTACTCGCCCATAGCATTTGGTAATCCTGCATTAGGATAAGCAGAAGTGAAGCAGGTAGCTATTTGAGATAACTCCTCAATATGGGGTCTCATTTCAGCAGCTCCCAACGCACAGTTTAGTCCGATGCTCAGGGGTCTGGCGTGCATCACTGAAATGTAGAACGCTTCCAGTGTTTGTCCGCTGAGTGTTCTACCGGAGGCATCTGTAATGGTGCCGCTGATCATAATGGGCAAAGCTGGTGTGCCTTTTTTTCTGAAGAAGCGACTGGCAGCGGCGATGGCTGCTTTTGCATTCAGTGTATCGAAAATAGTTTCAATCAGCAACAGGTCAACGCCTCCTTCTACAAGGCCACTGATCTGCTCTTCATACGCCGTTACTACCTCTTCGAAGGTAACAGCTCTAAAGCCGGGGTTATTTACATCGGGGGAAAGACTTAGCGTCTTGTTCAATGGTCCGATAGCACCTGCTACAAATCGAGGTCCTGCACCGGGATTTTTTTGGAGAAAGTCAGCAACTGCATTCCGGGCACACCGCGCTGCTGCAATGTTTAGTTCATGCGCCAGACTTTGCATTTCATAGTCTGCCATGGCAATACGTGTGCTGCTGAAAGTATTGGTTTCAATGATATCAGCCCCCGCTTCGAGGTATTGCAGGTGTATGCCTTCAATGATTTTTGGTTGCGTAATACAGAGAAGATCATTGTTTCCTTTTACATCAGTATGCCAGTTGCTAAAGCGTTCGCCTCTGTAATCCTCTTCGATCAGGCGATGGCGCTGTATCATGGTTCCCATGGCGCCGTCTATAACGAGTATCTTATGTTGAAGCAGTTCTCTGATATCCATGGTTGTAGTATGGGTCTTTCATTCATCAATAAAATCCATTACTAACAACGCTGAGAATTGTAAAAGGGAAGCCAATTTTCCCCAACGTTTATTAGTTCGATATTTCCCCCAACGGGAAGTAGCGACAGGCTGAACAATAAACAAATCCACCTGAATGTGGCTGCAAAGTTACGAATTGGCAGCCGATTTTCAAAAATACCGGACTATTGGTATTGGCAGTTAACGGTGATGGTTACCTTCTCAGTCACATCTTCTGCCTTGATGCCAAAATCTTTGACTGTGATAGGGAAACTGGCTTTTGCCAGGGGCTTTCCATTTTTTATGGTAATGCTTCCTTTTGTACTGACTTTTTTTGTTACGCCATGCAGGGTCAGGTCGCCTGTTACGTCTACGGGGTAGTTCCCATCCTGGCCAAAGTTCACCGACTTGATATTGGAAATAGTTCCCTTGAAGTCGCCTCTTGGGAATTGGTTGCTGTGCAAGTACTCTGTATTAAAGTGATCCTGCATTTCTGCCATTTTGAAGCGAAAGCTTTTGATGAGCAGACTAAAGCTGAGGGAGCCATTGTCTGACAGGCGGCTACTTACTTCGTTGTTGATAGCTTTTACATCCTGATCGGTCGGAGACTGAAAAATGATTTGTCCGTTTCTTGTGCCAAATGTTTTTTGGGCATTCAAGGATTGAAAAGAAAGCAGAGCGAATGCGCAGAGGCATATTGTATACACGTACTTCATGGCGGGAATTTATTTGATGAGAACACCTTCATTAATAACAACGCTGGCATCAGGAATGTATCCTGTGCAGATGCCTTTGAAAACTATTGAGTCGCCCGGCTGAAGGTTCCCCGGGTCAGTTTTGAAAGTGCAATTAATGGTGAAAAACGGGTCATCTGTTGAGAAGTTGACTACTTTTTGGCCCTCCTGGTTAGTGTTGACATCAGCAACTGTTCCCGAGAGTTCAATGGCTTTGTCGAGGTAAAGTCCGTTAGCCACGGCTTCGTCTTTGCGGAAGGCTTCGAATAGCTGCTGAGCAGTAAGTTGAATGCCCTTTTCTTTAGATACATCCCGGTGAGGTTTGTTAAATATCCAATAGAGAAGTGCTAATCCGGCGAGGAGTCCGATGCCGCCGGCAACCAGTAAAAATTTCAGCCATTTTTTCATGAAAGCGGTTGTTTCGTTGAAGCAGCAAAATTATTCATTTGCCCGCTAATATAACGGCAGAAAATGTTAAACCCGGCATTGATGCAACGGAATCACTTGAATGGATAAGCTACTTCACATATTGTTGAACCGGTAGTCGGTGGGCAATGCTGCGCGCCAGCGTCATTTCATCTGCAAATTCCAACTCTCCCCCGAAAGAAATACCCCGCGCTATGGTGGTTATTTTACACGGCAGGTGAGCGATTTTTTTCTGGATGTAATAGATGGTGGTATCTCCCTGTATATTGGGATTGAGTGCAAAGATTAATTCTTCTACCTGCTCTTCTTCAATGCGGCTGAGAAGTCCGGTAATATTGAGTTGTTCCGGACCGATTCCATCTAAGGGAGAAATAATTCCACCGAGTACATGGTAAGTGCCGTTCATTTGAGATGTATTTTCAATGCTGATTACATCCCGGATACTTTCAACCACACAAATTAATCGTTGGTTTCGGCTTTGCTGGGTACAAATGGAACAGAGGGGTCCGTCACTGATGTTATGGCAACGACTGCAAAATTGAATTTCACGGCGAAGTTTGGCTATAGTTTCAGAAAAATGTGTCACCATTTCTTCTTCCTGCTTGAGCAAATGGAGTACAAGTCGGAGAGCTGTTTTTCTGCCGATACCGGGGAGTTTGGCAAAGGCAGCGACAGCGTTTTCCAATAGTTGCGAGGGAAGTGGCATGATGAAAAGGTCTCTGAAAGTATGGCCGGTAAAGTTACAATTATATTCTCAGGAGCTCAGAGTTGTATGGTCATTTCATTGTCCCACCCCGCTCTAACTGATAGTTCCTTGGGTATTAACCGAACAATTTCCGGTAATTTTTTATTTCCGGGGTACTGCCCCGGGTCCCATTTCCCGTTTCCATTGGAGTCATACAATATCCGAAGTTCATAGGTGCCCGGATAGAATAGGTTTTTTTTCCAATCCTGTGATGTGATGGGGAAGGCGTCAATGAATTTTTCTCCTTCATAGATCTGGAGAACGGGTCGTTTACTCAGGTTCAAGTTGATGAATTTGATGCGGATGCTGCCGTAATCTTCTTGTTTTTTGGTGCCGATTTTTATGGTGTCACCCTTTAC
>JBJTJJ010000130.1:0-6776 GCA_046095445.1 Sediminibacterium sp. | reverse complement strand
ATTACTAATGATAATTTGAGATGATTGAGTACTGCTGTTTTTTTGGGAGGCATATTCGCCGGCAAAATGGTTGTCTTGCCGGCGAATAACGGAGATGCTTCACAACTATCTCCGCTGCACCTTCCTTTATTCAAATTTCAGGTCCAGTCCGAGGCCCCTCAATTCATGTACGAGTACATTGAATGATTCGGGAACACCGGCTCTTGGGATATTATCGCCTTTCACGATGGCTTCATAGGTCTTAGCGCGACCAATGATATCATCGGATTTCAATGTCAACAATTCCTGGAGGATGTTGGATGCGCCATACGCCTCGAGTGCCCATACTTCCATCTCACCAAAACGCTGACCACCGAATTGGGCTTTACCTCCCAGTGGCTGTTGTGTAATGAGACTGTATGGTCCGATAGAACGGGCATGCATTTTATCATCCACCATGTGGTGCAATTTGATCATGTAGATCACACCAACGGTTGCTTTCTGGTGGAAACGCTCCCCGGTTTCTCCGTCATAGAGATAGGTATGTCCATTGCGCGGGATGCCTGCATCATTGCAATAAGATTCGATCTGGTCAGTAGATGCACCGTCGAAAATCGGGGTAGAGAATTTCAGTCCCAATTTCTTACCGGTCCATCCTAGGATGGTTTCATAGATCTGGCCCAGGTTCATCCGGGAAGGTACCCCTAGTGGATTCAATACGATATCTACAGGTGTTCCATCTTCCATGAATGGCATGTCTTCTGCACGAACGATTTTAGCAACGATACCTTTATTACCGTGACGGCCGGCCATTTTATCTCCCACTTTCAACTTACGTTTAACAGCGAGGTAAACTTTAGCCAGTTTGAGTACGCCGGCGGGTAATTCATCACCAATAGAGATGTTGAATTTCTCACGCTTGTAACGACCCAACTCTTCATTGTACTTGATGCTGTAGTTGTGCAACAAAGTATTGATGAGATCATCAGTTTTCGCGTCACCTGTCCATCCAAGCGGATTGACATTCTGGTAATCGATTCCACTCAGGTTCTTAGCATTGAACTTAGATCCTTTGGCTATCAGCACTTCACCGAAATTATTGCTCACACCGGCAGAAGCTTTGTCCTTCAACAAGGTCTGCAGTTTTTCCAGCAATAACTCTTGTGAGTTACCAACGTTTTGGGCGTGTACTCTCTCAACCTTTTCCAACAGGGCTTTTTCACGGATCTTACCATTTTTATCTTTCTTAGCACGCTGGAAAAGTTTCTTATCGATTACTACTCCTTCAGTACCATTAGGTGCTTTCAGAGAAGCATCTTTCGCATCACCGGCTTTATCTCCGAAGATGGCACGTAATAATTTCTCTTCCGGAGTAGGATCAGATTCACCCTTAGGAGTGATTTTACCAATCAGGATATCACCCTCTTTTACGGTTGCACCTACTCTGATGATGCCGTGCTCATCGAGGTCTTTGGTTGCCTCTTCAGAAACGTTGGGTATATCTGGAGTAAGCTCTTCTTCACCTAATTTAGTATCTCTAACTTCCAGTTCATATTCTTCGATGTGAACGGATGTGAAGAGGTCTTCACGCACTACTTTCTCACTGATTACGATGGCATCTTCAAAGTTGTACCCTTTCCATGGCATGAAGGCCACTTGCAGGTTACGACCGAGAGCAAGTTCACCCTCTTTAGTAGCATAACCTTCAGTAAGGAAGTCACCTTTTTTCACCTTCTGGCCCTTTCTAACAGCGGGGCGGAGGTTGATACAGGTTGCCTGATTCGTTTTAACGAATTTGGTCAATTTATATACCTGCAGGTCTTCATTAAAGCTAATGAGGCGATCGATATCGTTGCGGTCATAGCGAACATGAATCTCGTTGGCATCAACAAATTCAACCACACCGTTTCCTTCAGCATGCATTTGGATGCGAGCATCACGGGCTGCTTTTCCTTCCAATCCGGTACCTACGATAGGAGATTCAGGACGGAGCAATGGAACGGCCTGGCGTTGCATGTTCGATCCCATCAATGCACGGTTGGCATCATCGTGCTCCAGGAAGGGAATCAAAGATGCACTCAGACCAACGATTTGGTTGGGGGCTACGTCCATGAATTCAACTTCCTCTTTATCGAGAATAGGGAAGTCACCGGTTTGACGAGAAACTACTTTCTCTTCCAGGAACTCGCCTTTTTCGCTCAATGGGGAATTGCTTTGTGCAATCTTAGCGGTATCTTCTTCTTCTGCACTCAGGAATGTCAGTTCTTTCATGTTCACTTTACCATTCTGCACTTTGCGGTAGGGCGTTTCAATAAAGCCCATATCGTTGATAGACGCATGTACACAAAGGGTAGAGATCAATCCGATGTTCGGACCTTCAGGAGTTTCAATGGTACAGAGTCTTCCGTAGTGAGAGTAGTGTACGTCACGCACCTCGAAACCGGCTCTTTCGCGGCTCAGACCACCTGGTCCGAGTGCAGAAATACGGCGTTTGTGGGTAATCTCACTCAGTGGATTCGTTTGGTCGAGGAACTGAGAAAGCTGTGATGTACCGAAGAATGAATTAATAACGGAAGAAAGTGTACGTGCATTGATCAGATCAACGGGTGTGAATACCTCGTTATCACGTACGTTCATTCTCTCACGGATAGTTCTGGCCATACGAGCCAGACCTACACCAAACTGAGCGTAGAGTTGTTCACCCACTGTACGTACCCGACGATTACTCAGGTGATCGATATCATCGATTTCAGCTTTTGCATTGGTCAGGCGAACCAGGTATTTAATAATCTCAATGATATCCTGCTTGGTCAATACTTTTTTCTGCAGTGGAAAATCAAGCCCGAGTTTGCGGTTGATTTTGTAACGACCAACTTCTCCCAAATCATAGCGCTTATCGCTAAAGAAGAGTTTGTCAATGATACCGCGGGCAGTTTCATTATCAGGTGCATCTGCTCCACGCAACTGGCGATAGATCAACTGAACAGCTTCCAGTTCACTGTTGGAAGTGTCTTTGTTGAGGGTATTGTAGATGATAGCGTAGTCTCCGCCGACATCTTCCCGCTGAATGAATACACTTTTAACATTGAGTTCAATGATGGTGGCTACCGCTTCTTCGTCGAGAATGGTATCACGCTCCATCACTACTTCGTTTCTTTCGATGCTCACCACCTCACCGGTATCTTCATCCACAAAATCTTCTACCCAGGTTCTCAGAACACGGGCAGCTAATTTTTTATCCAAATGGGCATTGAGTGATTTTTTATCTGCCTTCACTTCCACCGCCATACCGAAAAGTTCCAGGATGTCTTTATCAGTTTCATATCCGATGGAACGCAGCAAGGTTGTTACGGGGAACTTCTTTTTACGATCGATGTAAGCATACATCACGTTGTTGATATCGGTAGCAAATTCCATCCAGGCTCCTTTGAAAGGAATCACGCGGGCGGAATAAATTTTGGTACCGTTGGGGTGTATGCTTTGACCGAAGAACACACCGGGTGAGCGGTGCAATTGAGAAACTACTACACGCTCAGCACCGTTGATCACGAAAGTACCACGGGGTGTCATGTAGGGAATGTTACCGAGGAATACATCCTGCACAATCGTCTGGAAGTCCACATGCTCCTCGTCGTTACAACTCAGGCGCAGTTTCGCTTTCAGCGGAACAGCATACGTGAGTCCACGTTCCATACACTCGTCAATGGTATAACGGGGTGGGTCAATGAAATAATCCAGGAACTCCAACATAAAGATGTTGCGGGTATCCGTGATAGGAAAATTTTCCTTGAATACACGGAAGAGTCCCTCCACATTCCTTTTATCGGGTGTGGTCTCTAACTGAAAAAATTCTCTGAATGATTCTAACTGGATGTCGAGGAGGTCAGGAGCTTCTGCCAAATGCTTAGTTTTTCCGAAGCCGACCCTGTTGTGCAATGTAGTTGTTGACATATGTGCGTAAAAGCGTTTTCGAGGGTGTAAATTCGGGTGGAAGGGTATTCTTCAAAAGCTCTGGTAATCAAACACATACCATGTTCTCAACTGTAGAGAACCAGCACAATACCCAAATAGCCCAAATTAAAGGAACGCAAAGGTAGGAAATAAGGGGGAACGGGAAAAACAAATTTTGGACCAAACTGCCCATTGTTGAAAAAAAAAGGCAGAAAATTAATATGGAACGGCCCTGCGGAACATAAATACGATTAAAATTATAATAAACAATCTTATACATATTTATATTATTAAATATATTACAATTCGGTGTTGATGGCACTGAGGACATAAAAAAACCGACTCCACCCGGGGTGGAATCGGTTTTAATTCGGGAAGTATACAGGGATTACTTGATCTCTACTTCAGCACCAGCTTCTTTCAGCTTAGCAGCTACATCGTCTGCTTCTGCTTTAGAAACGCCTTCTTTAACAGGCTTGGGTGCTCCGTCAACCAGGTCTTTTGCTTCTTTCAGTCCGAGACCAGTCAACTCTTTCACTACTTTCACCACAGTCAGCTTGCTGGCGCCACCGTTAACGAGAATTACATCGAAAGATGTTTTCTCTTCGGCTGCTGCAGCTCCGCCGCCGTCGCCGGCTGCTACTACCACTGCTGCTGCTGCGGGTTCAATACCATAATCTGCTTTCAGAACCTCTGCGAGTTCTTGTACTTCTTTCACAGTTAAGCTTACGAGAGCTTCTGCGAGTGCTTTTACGTCTGCCATAGTTTGTAAATTTTTTCCGTCTTCATGTCACCTGGGTGATCCGACGGAGGGTTTAAAAAAATTTTGCCGTTAGGCGTTTATCTGAATGTAAAATTCCAAATTTGATTATGCCTCTGTGGGCGCGGCACCTGCCTGCTTTTCGTGGTGGTGCAATAAAGCAGCCAGTACACGCTTGGCAGGAGACTGCAGCAAACCAATAACCTCTCCGATGAGTTCGTTCTTCGTTTTGATCTTGGTCAGGGCAGCCAGTGAGTTATCTCCTACAAATACATCACCTCCAATGAAAGCAGCTTTCAATACTGGGCGATCGCTGTTGGCGGACTTGCGGAAGGAACTGATGATTAATGCTGGTTCTTTGGGGTTCTCGGAGAACATCAAAGCTGTTACACGATGAAGTGAATCATACACACCGGCATATTTATCAGCATCCAGTGCTTCCAGTGCTTTGCGAATCAAGGTATTCTTGGCAACTTTCATTTCCACACCCTGATTGAAGCAGGCACGGCGCAGGTTGCTCACTTGCTCTACTGTCAGTGATTCAGTGTCGGTTACATAGAAGTTGTTGTACTGCCCAAATTTTTCTTTGAGCACCTCAATCACTTCATTTTTTTCTGTCTTGGTCATAACTAATTTTTTTTAGTACCCGGGTCATTTCCATGTGCCAGGGGCACACAGATCGCAGGGATTAGTTGATTAAAGATTTGGTGTCGAGTGCAATTCCCGGACTCATGGTACTGGCCATACTGATGCCTTTGAGGTAGATGCCCTTAGCGGAAGAGGGCTTCAACTTAATGATGGCGTTGATCAGCTCAGCACTATTTTCAGCAATCTTCTCAGGAGCGAAAGATACGCGACCAATAGATGCGTGAACGATACCTGATTTATCTACCTTAAAGGCGATTTTACCACCCTTCACCTCATTAACAGCAGCAGCTACATCATTGGTAACTGTACCTGTTTTAGGATTGGGCATCAGGTTGCGGGGACCGAGTACCTTACCCAGCTTACCTATTTTAGGCATTACTGCAGGTGTGGCGATGATGACATCTACCTCTACCCAGCCACCTTCGATTTTAGTGATGAACTCGTCGAGACCCACAAAATCTGCTCCTGCTTCTTTAGCAGCAGCTTCTTTATCCGGGGTGCAGAGTACAAGAACTTTTTTGGTTTTACCGGTACCATGAGGAAGGGAAACGGTTCCCCGAACCTGCTGGTCGGCTTTTTTTGGATCCACACCCAAACGGATGTGCAGGTCAACTGAACTATCAAATTTGGTACAGTTGATTTCTTTAACTAAAGCAGAGGCATCCTTGAGGGAATACACTTTGTTTTTATCCACCTTAGTTATTGCTACTTTTCTTTTTTTAGTAAGTGCCATGTGCTAATTTTTTAACAGCCAAAGCTGTCAGGTGAATAATTTATTTTTCCCAGGGTGCTTGACCTTCAACTGTAATACCCATGCTGCGAGCCGTACCGGCTACCATACTCATGGCGCTCTTCACAGTGAAAGCGTTTAAATCTGACATTTTATCTTTCGCAATCGCCTCAATCTGATCCCAAGTCACTTTACCCACTTTTTGGCGGTTGCTCTCTTTAGAGCCGGACTGGATCTTGGCGGCCTCCATGAGCTGAACAGCTGCAGGGGCAGTCTTGATGATGAAGTCAAAAGATTTGTCGGAATAAACCGTAATAAGAACGGGTACTACTTTACCCATTTTGTCCTGCGTTCTAGCATTGAATTGCTTGCAGAACTCCATAATGTTTACCCCCTTGGAACCGAGGGCCGGACCAACGGGTGGTGCAGGATTGGCTTGTCCGCCTTTCACCTGCAGCTTTACGAAGCCGGAGATTTCTTTGGCCATGTTGTTCGATTTTATTGGTGATAGCGTCCTGATATTTTATCAGGACTCCCAAATTCAATCATTCTCGTTAAAGAACTTTTGGGGCAGCAAAATTACAGCTTTAGGGCATACCCACCAATTTTTTCACCACTTTAACCAAAAAAAACGCCCCGAAACGAGTCGGAGCGCCTGTAAAAATGGTTGAACTGTTGTTTAACTGATCTTCTCCACCTGCATATAGC
>JBJTJJ010000129.1:0-6452 GCA_046095445.1 Sediminibacterium sp. | reverse complement strand
TTCCGGCGAGATAAAGTAGGTACTAATACCCTTCGTGGTGAAGTTCTTTGGCTTGGGAATTCCAATCAATTTCCAGTCACATTTGGTGGCGCCACTGTCTGCAATCAGTTGAACCTGCATTTCTATTCTTTTATTGGGCATTAAATGGAAGTAGCCTTTTTCAACAACTTGCTTTCAATAATTATTGAGATATTTGTCCCTCCATTGTTCTGCAAAGAACCACTATTTATGTCAAGTAAAAAAATACAGGTTGCCCTTCCAATCTTACTTTCTGTGGTAATGATTGTAGGTATGTTCATCGGATACCAGCTGCGTTCCAAAACGGGCAATGCACCTATTTTATCTTCAGGCAAACAATCTTCCCTACCTGAACTAATTCGGTTGGTACGGGAAAAATATGTCGATGATATTTCAGCAGATAGCATCGACCAATTGGTCAGTACCGAATTGTTGAGTCACCTCGATCCTCATTCAGTTTGGATGAGTAATACAGACCTCAAAGAGGCAGAAGAAGAGATGAATGAAGCTTTTCAGGGCATCGGCATCGAGTTTCAGGTGTTAAGGGATTCAGTTCATGTAATGTTTGTTATTCCTAATGCCCCTGCACAAAAAGCAGGATTGATAACCGGTGATATTCTGCTGTCGGTGAATAATCAGATCCTGCTTTCCGGTCAACATCTTTCACCCACTGATGTAAGAAAATTATTACGGTCACAACCAACCCGTGATCTGAAATTGAAAGTTTTGCGGAACGGTAAATTGATTGAGACCACTTTGACCAAGGGTAATATCCCCTTGCAAGCAGTGGATGCTGCATTTATGTTGCCTGATAATACAGGTTATATTCATCTCAATAAATTCGCCAACCGCACCTACGAGGAATTCATGCAGCAAATGGAACAGTTGAAGAAAAAAGGAATGAAGCAACTTGTTCTTGATCTGCGAGGCAACGGTGGCGGATTGATGAAAGAGGCAATAGATATTGCGGATGAATTTCTCTCTGATGATAAATTGATTGTGTATACCGAAGGCAAGCATGAGTCGAGAACTACTTATAAAGCTTCCCGAATAGGAATTTTTGAGGAAGGTCCTGTGGTTGTTTTGATTGATGAGACTTCCGCCTCAGCAAGTGAGGTACTGGCAGGTGCTTTGCAGGATTGGGATAGGGCTACTATCATCGGGAGAAGAAGTTTTGGTAAGGGTCTGGTGCAACAACAATTTAACCTCAGTTCCGGAACGGCTGTACGTCTGACCACCGCCCGTTATTTCACTCCCCTTGGCAGAAATATTCAACGACCCTACGTAGAAAGGAACTTATCTAAAAAAGAAGATGATCCCCATTCCATGATACAAAATATGCTGGATGAAAATGATACCACGCAACAAAAGGGGAAAGTGTACACTACACCAGCCGGCAAAAAATTGTACGGTGGAGGTGGTATCTATCCTGATAAAAAAGTTGCCTGGGATACTACAGCCATGACACCGGCGATTTTTACCTTGCTATACAGAAATACCCTGAACAGACTTGTTTACGACATTTATCTTACCAATCGAAGCAAACTCGATACTATTCCGTCTGCCACCCGGCTTGCCAACTTTATTCAACCCGGAGCTGGTTTTCGGACTCAGCTTTTGGCCGCAGCCGCTGCGGATGGAATCGAATTAAAAAGTATCACACCTGCTCAGGAAAAATTTTTACTGCAACGGTGCAGCATGCTGCTGGCACGCCAAAGATTTCACCAGCAAGGTTTTTACGAAGTTGCATCCCAATATGACCCCGCCATAACCATGGCACTTGTATCATTTAATAGGAATAGGTAAAACTAAATTCTCTATTTTAGTGAAAAGTTTGCCTTATGAAGATGCGACTGCTCGCACCCGCACTGATTTTGTGTGCACTCCCCCTACTGGCCATTGCTGCCGATACCACCATCGCAATTATTCCTGAACCTGTTTCACTGCAAAAGGGAAAGGGAAGTTTTACCTTACCCGGACAGATTAGCATTGCGGCTCCCGCCACTACTGAAGCCGGCTGGGTAGTTCGTACTTTTTCTGAGCGATGGCAGCAAGCCACAGGCAATACAGTTGTCAGAACAAATACAGCTAATGCAAACATTCGTTTCGTCAATGCTAAAAGTTCAGATAACAGTCTTGGGAAAGAAGGCTATCGTTTGATTGTTGATCAAAAAGGAATTGAAATAAGTGCCCAGACACCTGCCGGCTGGTTCTATGGCGTTCAAACCCTTTTTCAATTAATGCCCGCAGCCATCGAAAGTACATCTCCTTCCAACAACGTCTCCTGGAAACTACCTTTCGTAACTATTCATGATCAACCTCGATTTGGGTGGAGGGGATTGATGCTCGATGTATCAAGGCATTTTTTTTCTAAGCAGGAAGTGAAGCGGTTCATCGATGATATGGTTCGCTATAAATACAATGTATTGCATTTCCACCTGACAGACGATCAGGGATGGCGAATCGAAATCAAGGGCTGGCCAAAACTAACAGAAGTCGGTGCCTGGAATGTAAAAAAGCAGGGATATTTTGGCACCTTTCCCTCACCTGGAAAAGATGAAAAAAGAGACCAGGGGGGATTTTATACACAGGAAGATATTCGTGAACTCGTTCAGTATGCCAAAGAAAGGTTTGTCGATATCATGCCCGAAGTGGATGTTCCGGGGCATAGTCTTGCTGCCGTAGTATCCTATCCGAACTTATCCGGAACTCCCGAACTGGCAGCTACTTACCAGGTGAATTCAGGAGAAAATTTTATGGATTGGTCACGGGGCAATCCACCTACAGCTTTAGTCAATAATACCTTGTCTCCTATAAAGGATACTGTATATCAATTTCTAACGGATGTCGTTACACAACTGGCCCAACTTTTTCCCTTTCCTTATCTGCATACCGGTGGTGATGAATGTCCGAAAAACTATTGGGAAAAAGATCCTGCTGTTCAGGCCTTGATGAAGCAGGAAGGTCTGAAAAACCAGGATGAAGTACAGAGTTACTTTGAAAAGCGATTGGAAAAAATCGTGCGTTCTCAGGGAAAGAAAATGATTGGCTGGGATGAGATTTTGCATGGCGGACTGGCACCCGGGGCAGCAGTGATGAGCTGGCAGGGGATGAAAGGTGGTATCGAAGCTGCCCGTCAACAACACGAAGTAGTGATGACTCCAACAACATTTGCTTATCTGGATTACATGCAAGGCGACCCGGCGACCGAACCGGAAGTATATGCGACACTCCGCCTGAAAAAAACGTATGAGTTCGAACCATTGCCACCCGGTATTGACCCTCAGTGGATCAAAGGAGGGCAGGGAAACGTATGGACTGAACAGATCTATAATTATCGCTACCTGCAATACATGGTATGGCCAAGGGCTTTTTCATTGGCTGAAACTTTTTGGTCTCCGGCAGAAAAAAAGAATTGGGATTACTTTGTCAACAAGCTGGAGCATCACTTGGTTAGGTATGATATTGCTGAGAAAAAATATGCTACCTGTCACAACGATGCTATCATTGACAGTCGGCTTTCTACAGATGGTCGCCTTCAGGTTGAGTTGAGTACTGAGGTCAATGGATTACAGATATACTATTCTTTTGACAACACTTTCCCCGATCACTTTTATCCTGCTTACCAGGGTGGTCCTCTGTTCCCTCCTCAGGAGTGCAGTATGATGCGGGTAGTCACTTTTAGAGGGAAACAACAGGTTGGCAAAATGATTACCATCACCCGTGAGGAACTGGTGAAGAGAGCCAGGGAAAGAGGAAGAAATTAAAGTAAATGTTTTCCATAAAAAAGTTATTGACATTCAGGGGTTGATAACTTTTTAAAACCTGACATTTAATGATTAATTTACCACCTAAGAAAATCTGATTGTATGGGTCCGGTTTCGATGCTCACACTTCTTCTGGCTGCCGTAGTTTTTTCTGCCGGTGGTATATTGGTGGGAAAATTTTTGGTGAAAGGAACGCCCAACCCTCAAAAAGGTGAACCCTATGAGTGCGGCATCCCTACTGATACTTCACCCTGGCAGCAGTTTGCCATTGGGTATTATTTATTTGCCTTATTGTTCCTGATTTTTGATGTAGAACTGGTATTTCTTTTTCCCTGGGCTGTTGTAGTGAAAGAATTGGGTACCCCTGCACTGCTGGAAGCCGGAATTTTTATTTTCATCTTGTTCATAGGATTTTTATACGCCCATAAAAAAGGAGCATTGCAATGGAAGTAAATCAACCTGTTAAAGATCTACAAAGCACTTTCCCCGGTCAGGTAATCGATATGCCGGGTGGGGGAGTGGTTGCTGCCGGGTTTCAGGACCTGATTAATTGGGCACGTTCCAATTCACTGTGGCCATTGACTTTCGCAACCAGTTGCTGCGGCATTGAAATGATGTCTACAGCAGCAGCCAAATATGATTTTGCCCGTTTTGGTTTTGAAGTGGCACGTGCTACACCCAGACAGGCAGATGTAATTATTATCGCGGGTACCATCGTTAATAAAATGGCTCCCGTGCTGAAAAGATTGTATGACCAGATGGCTGATCCGAAATACGTAATTGCCATGGGTGCTTGTGCCATCAGTGGGGGACCCTTCTTTTATAATACTTATTCTGTTGTAAAAGGGGCAGACCATGTTATTCCGGTTGATGTATACATACCCGGCTGTCCCCCTCGTCCGGAAGCTCTTTTGCATGCGCTACTGACTTTGCAAGAGAAGATCAAGAGTGGTCAAACCCGCGAACAAATCAGAAATTCTTCCACCCAACTTCCCTGATCAAATGACAAAAGAGGAAATGACTTCCTGGATTTTGGGCATTGAACCTGCTGCTACAACGGATGATACCGGAGAATGGCTCGTTGTTCAGGTGCCGGTTACTCAATGGAAAAATTTTGCCAACCACATCCGTAAAGGACCACCTGCACTTGATTTTCTCTTTTGTATAACTGCAGTTGATTGGAAAACGCATTTAAGCATGGTCTATCACTTGCGCAGTTCCCGCACAAATGAAACCCTGGTGGTTAAAGTACAACTGGACAGAGAGAAGCCGGAAATAGATACAGTATGTGACATCTGGCGAACTGCCGAATTTCACGAACGTGAGGCCTTTGAAATGTTCGGTATCGTCTTTCTTGAGCACCCTGATTTGCGCAAACTCATTTTGCCCGATGATTTCGAAGGATATCCCATGCGCAAAGATTTTGAAGACCCGGTAAATATGATTAAGCTCTGATAAAAGCATGTACGCAGAAACCCATATCATATCATCTTTAGAGAACAATTCTCAACTCAAAGAGGGACAATTGGTCATCAATGTCGGACCTCAACACCCGGCTACCCATGGAGTATTGCACCTGGTAATTACCCTCGAAGGCGAGACGATCATAAAAATTGAACCCCACCTTGGATACATCCATCGCTCCATTGAAAAAATGTCGGAAAGTCTTTCTTACCGTCAATTTATCTACGTTACCAGCAGGATGGATTATCTATCTGCACATATCAATAACCTCGGATGTGCGCTTTGTGTAGAGAAAGGCATGCAAATTGAAGTCCCTGCCCGTGCCCAGGCAATTCGTATCATCATGAGTGAACTGACCCGAATCGCTTCCCATGAATTGTGGATTGGTGCCATGGCTATGGATCTCGGTGCCATGACTCCCTTCTTCTATACTTTTAGGGAAAGAGAGACCATCAACGACATCATGGAACAGACCTGTGGTGCAAGGCTAACCATGAACTACATGGTTCCCGGTGGGGTTATGTATGACTTGCACCCGGAATTTGTTCCAAGGGTTCGCGCATTCATAACTCAATTTAAAGATAAGGTAACAGAGCTGGAAGACTTGGTAACCAATAATGTAATATTCCGAAACAGAACAGAGGGCATAGGTGTCCTTTCCAAAGAGGATGCCATCTCTTTTGGCTGTACCGGACCGGTCGCCCGCGCCAGTGGGGTAGATGGAGATATACGGAAAAGATTTCCTTACACTGGTTATGAGCAACTGGATTTTGAGCAGTGTTTACACCATACGGGAGATTCTTTTGCGCGCTACATCGTTCGCATCCGCGAAATGTACCAGTCCATTCGTATCATTGAGCAATTGATCGATCAGATCCCGGAGGGCGATTTTCAGGCCAAAACCAAAGCTGTAATTAAATTACCTAAGGGTGAATTTTATACAAGAGTAGAAACGGCTCGAGGTGAACTGGGAGTTTATATTATCAGTGAAGGTGGAACTACGCCCTATCGCATCAAATATCGCTCACCTGGTTTTTCCAACCTGTCTGCTTTGGACCACATGGCAAGGGGAAGTAAAATTGGAGACCTGATGGCTACAATGGGGACACTCGATTTGGTAATTCCCGATATTGACAGATAACCAATTAATAAGAACTAAGTAGGAATCAGAGACGACCCGAATTAAATTAAATAATAAACATT
>JBJTJJ010000128.1:0-1108 GCA_046095445.1 Sediminibacterium sp. | reverse complement strand
GGGATACCCTTTCTTGTACCAGATATCCGGCACAAAAACCACATACCCTCTGCTAACATAAAATGGAATATTGAGACGGGAAGGAGTTGGTGAAGGAGGAAGATAATTGTGCAGGGTTTCATTGCTTCTTTCATAGAAGTAAACAATCATGGGATATTTCTTGGCCGGATCAAAATCTTCGGGCTTGTAAACAATGCCTTCCGTCATCTTGCCTGTATAAGCTTTCCAGCGAAACAAACTGGCAGTTCCCCAATTGTACTTTTCCTGTTGTACATTGATTTGAGAAAGCTGTTGGGCGGATGCATTCATTGCATGCCGATATATATCCGGGGAATGTTGAAAGGTTTCTTTTGTATATAAAAATACAGGAACATCTTTCGCTTTAACTACTCCAGGTCCTACGTACATATTTTCTTTAAAAAGCCGGGTCATTTTTTGGTTATTGAGTTGCAGTAATGCGAGACCACTGCTTTTGTCTTTTTCATCGAACAATCTCAAAAGTAAAATGGACTGATCAGTGAAGTATTTCTCATCTCTGTCGGTATTTATGAAGCGATATTGAATTTTATTTTTTCTTCCCTCTGTAAGGCGAATCGATTTTTGATTTCCACTGATATCTACCTTCCAGATATCGAAATGATCATAGATGAATAAAAATCGCTCATCATTTGACCATTTGATCCATCCTTCCGCATTTGGATCATCGGGTAAATCATTTTCTTCATCGTACAGCGGATAGGGTATGTCTCTACCAAATGCTGATATTTTTTGTGAAGGGGCATGGTAACTGTAATAGACTTTTTGTGGCTCATCATACCAAACGAGGTAATTGCCTTGTGGAGAGGTGGCCATCAGGTTACCCTTCACATCTTTTTTGATAAGAACGGGGGCTCCG
This sequence comes from Sediminibacterium sp., assembly GCA_046095445.1. Lineage (GTDB taxonomy): Bacteria > Bacteroidota > Bacteroidia > Chitinophagales > Chitinophagaceae > Sediminibacterium. Next base: position 213 of record JBJTJJ010000128.1, on the reverse strand, counting down.
GTGACAGGATTAATTTGGTACAAATCATTAAGGGTATAGCCCTGCCATTGTGCGGCAATCCGTTTTCCACTATCGCTGGTGGCATAAAAATAGTTTCCATCGCCTTCAGCACTCGATACAATATTCCTCAGTGAAGGATTGGCCACCATCACCACCTGCTGGGTTTCAAAATCATATCGGGAAAGATAAGACCTATTGATATCAGCATTCAGA
>JBJTJJ010000127.1:0-4890 GCA_046095445.1 Sediminibacterium sp. | reverse complement strand
CATATAACCGCAGAATGGCGGTTGCCGTGAATGTTTTTGAGATAGAGGCAAGGTGGAAGGTACTTTGCGAATCAATGGCCTGTTTAGTTGACCGGTTATATAAACCCTGGTAATCTTCAAATATGATCTCTCCATTTTTTGCCACCAGGATGCCCCCACTAAAACCGGTATTCAATAAGAGGGACTGGTACATGGGCTGGATTGCCTTTCTGTAGTTTTCCTTTTCTTCCGCACTTAATCCAATAGATCTCACGCTGGGATTGATCGGATCATTTCCCGTTGTATCAGATCCCGGGTTACAGGATAAAACAAACATGGCTAGAATCGACATCATCATATTCCGATACATTCTGGACTGAACTAATATGTTGGCAAAGATAAAGATTGTGAACGGGGAACCTGTATGATGGTGGATAAGTAGATATATTTACCAGAGATATTTACATTTATTTTTGAAACATGAGTCAGCAGTCCCCCACGAGCTTCCCTAAAGAACGCATCAATATTCTATTTCTCGAGAACATCAGTGATGCCGCTATTCGGCTTTTCAAGCAAAATGGCTATGTAAATGTTCGTAAGATTACCGGAGCATTGGGAGAGCAGGATCTCATGCGTGAGCTAAAAGATGTGCATCTGTTAGGTATACGTTCAAAGACCAGGATCAGCAAAAAAGTTTTAGCTGCTGCACCGAAACTTCAGGCAATTGGATGTTTTTGTATCGGTGTTAATCAGGTGGACCTGCAGGCAGCAACTGAGGCAGGGGTGGTTGTGTTCAACGCTCCCTACAGCAATACCCGCAGTGTAGCTGAATTGGTGATAGGCGCTGCAATAATGTTAATCAGACGTATCCCCGATAAGAATAAAGCTGCTCATGAGGGTATATGGATGAAAGAAGCCAAAGGGAGTTTTGAATTGAGGGGTAAAACGATGGGCATCATCGGATATGGCAATATCGGTTCACAGGTGAGTGTATTGGCAGAGGCACTGGGTATGAAGGTATTGTTTCACGATATTGAGACCCGCCTTCCCCTGGGGAATGCGGAAGCAGCCAAAAACCTAAGAGATCTGGTGAGCAGAGCCGATGTTATCTCACTACATGTGCCGGAAACCGCACAGACTAAAAACCTGATCAATCGTTCAATATTAAAATCAGCCAAGCAAGGGGCCATTCTCATCAATTATGCCAGGGGGGAGGTAGTTGACCTGGATGCTTTGGCAACTGCTTTGGTGCAGGAATTGATTGGCGGTGCCGCTATTGATGTATATCCTTTCGAACCTGAAAAGAATGGCGAAAGCTTTGAGTGTCCCTTGCAGGGATTGCCCAATGTTTTATTGACACCTCATATTGGAGGAAGTACCCAGGAGGCCCAGGAAAATATTGGTGCTGATGTAAGCATGAAGCTTTTCCAGTATCTAGAACGGGGCATTACTGCCGGTTCACATTCAGTGCCTGCTTTGTCTTTACCACCGGTAGAGAATGCCCACCGTATTTTGCACATTCACAAAAATGTTCCCGGTGTGCTCACCGCCATCAATGCGGCTTTGTCTGGCAACCATATCAATATTGTCGGACAATACCTTACAACTAATCCGCTCATTGGCTATGTAGTTTTGGATGTGGATAAGCGTCTTTCCCAAAAGGCCATGGGATTGCTCAAGGAAGTGAAGCATACTATTAAGGTGCGGGTGCTGTATTGATTTTAACGAAATGACAAGGGGCTGAAAGCCGGGTCATTTTGGAAATGCTGCTCCGCTTCGTACCTTTGTATTATATAGATGATATGGAAACCATCACCGAAATACCTGTACAACTTACCCCCGGTGCCATTGCTGAAATTAAGCGACTCATGGAGGAACCGGGATTCGACAGCAATCAACGTTTACGCATTGGCGTGAAGGGAGGAGGATGCAGTGGAATGACCTATGTTTTGGGTTTTGAGCTTCCTACGCCCGAAGATCAGCAATTCAGTATAGAAGGAATTCCATGCATCATGAACAAGAGTCATGAACTCTATCTTTATGGCATGCAGGTAGATTGGCAGGGCGGACTCAACAGCAGGGGGTTTACTTTTAGTAATCCGAATGCATCGAAGACCTGTGGTTGTGGGACTTCTTTTGCAGTTTAATTTTTTTAATGACATAAAAAAACCCGCCTAATGGCAGGTTTTATTTATGCTCAGTCGAACTGATTATTTTTTCTTCTTAGCTGTGTCATCTAATTTTCCCAGGGGTCTGTCTTTGGCAAAATCTACCAGAATAGGCGCTGCCACGAAGATGGAAGAGTAGGTACCTGTGATTACCCCGATTAACATTGCAAAGGAGAATCCACGGGTTACTTCACCACCAAAGATGAATAAGATCAGAATGGTCAGGAATACAGTCAATGAGGTCATCACTGTTCTACTCAGTGTTTCATTGATGGCTTTGTCGATGATAGTTGCATTTGGCACACCTTTCATCAAATTACTATCCTCCCGTATACGGTCATAAACGATCACCGTATCATTCATGGAGAAACCGATTACAGTCAATACCGCTGCAATGAAGTGCTGGTCAATTTCCAGTGGGAAAGGAACAATTTTACGACAGAAACTGAATACAATTAATGTAACAAATACGTCGTGCAATAAAGCGAAGATGGTACCCAATGAATATCTCCAATCGCGGAAGCGAATGAAAATATAGAGACAGATAATAATGATACCAAATATTACCGCTTTGGTAGCACCGGACTTCAAATCATCAGATATGGTTGGTAACACTTTTTGTGAACCTAGTTTATAGCTTTTCTCGAATTCTTCAAAGCTAACAGTAGAAGACAGGTGAGATTTTAAACCATTGTACAGTTTACGCTCTACCATTGAGTCAATATTATCACCCTGTTGACGAATCATGTAAGAAGTAGTAATATTCAGTTGGTTCTTAACATCTACTGTCTTGATGATTACCGGCTCCTTGAATTCTTCTTTGAGTTCATTTCTGATTTGATCTTCATTTACTGCCTTATCAAAGCGAATGGTATAGCTACGTCCCCCGGAGAATTCAACACCCTCATCGAAAGCATCTTTCATGAAAAGCGTACTGATACCAAGTGCAAAAATGAAAATGGAAAGTACATAAGCATATTTGCGATAACCAATGAACTTGAAATTGGCTTTCTTGAAAATACTGCGGGAGATGGCTGTAAAGTAATTGAAATGTCTGTTCCTATTGGTATAGATATCTGTGATCAAACGTGAAACCAGAATTCCACAGAACAGCGACAAGAGAATACCGATGATCTGTGTGGTAGCAAATCCGAGAACCGGACCTAAACCAAAGTAAGCCAGAATGATTGCAGTTAGTAAAGTTGTTACGTGAGCATCCAACACGGGCGCCAGTGAACGACGATAGCCATCTGCTACGGCAACAGAATAGCTTTTTCCTCTTGTCAGTTCTTCTTTGATACGCTCGAATATGATTACGTTGGTGTCAACTGCAAGACCTACTGTCAATACGAGACCGGCAATACCAGGAGCAGTAAGGGTAAAGCCCAGTGAGCTGAGAATGCCGACTGTAAATAACAAGTTCAAAATAAGTGCGATGTTGGCCACCCAGCCGGCTGTATTGAAGTAAATCAACATCAGGGCGAATATCACCAGGAAAGAAATCAGGAACGATAAGCCACCTCCAATGATAGTTTCACGTCCGAGAGTTGGACCTACCTGCTGCTCTTGAACGATCTTGGCAGGTGCAGGCAGTTTACCACTTTCCAGAATTTCAGAAAGATCTTTGGCTTCTTTTAAAGTATAATTACCGGAGATCTGTGAGTTACCGGTGGTGATCGGGTCGTTTACATTGGGGGCAGAATACACAAAATTATCCAGTACAATCGCAATCGGTTTGCCCACATTACGGGTAGTCATTTTTGCCCAGATATTGGTACCTATTTTGTCCATGTTCATTTTGATGGCAATCTTGCCTTTCTCATCATAATCCTGAGAAGCACTGCTAATATGATCTCCTTCCAGTTCTGCCTGACCATTATCCAGGGTCTTGATAGCATAGAGCGTAAGAATATCTGCAGCTTTGGGGTCGTTGGATTGCATCTCCATCTTACCGTACAAGAATACCAGATTGGAAGGGAATTTAGTTTTTACCACATCCAATGCCAGGTAGTCATTTAAACTAGCCGTGTCTTTGGAATTGATATAACCGATGGCGGAAGGGAATACTGGTCTTCCATTGGTACCCTGGAAGGGTTGTGCTACTTGTAGAATACGGAAAATCGGTTTTTCAACGGCACCCTTTTTGGCAGTTGTATCAGAAGTTTTAGCACCACCGGCAGCACCCGCCATGTTGGAGATGGCGGAGATGGTAGCTGTTTTGCTGGTATCGGACGCAGCAGTTGTTTTCTTGTCAGCGCTATCTTTTTTTCTGGCAGCAGCGATAGAATCCTGCTTAGAAACGCCATTGATATAGTCCTGTGCAGCTTTGTCTGCGGCCACCAGTGCATCTTGAATATCGCGGCTCTCGAACGTGTAGGTTTCAAAGAATTGCAGGTTGGCAGTGGATTGTAAATAGGAACGTACCCTTTCTTTATCGTTGACACCCGCCAGTTCGATATTGATGATACCCTTGGCAGGGTCAGGGTTGATATTCGGAGAGGCGACACCGAAACGGTCGATACGGGTACGCAGGATACGATAAGTATTGTTGAAAGCAGAAGTAGCTTGCTCACGTAAATAAGCGGTGACAGCATCGTCATTCGCATCGAATTTAACTTTGCCATTGCTGCGGGCTGCGAAGAATGGAGCCAACTTACCGGTAGGATTAATTTTGGTAAACTCCTCGCGGAAAAGTGTGATCAGATCAGCACCACCGTTGGCTTTGCGGGCAACCGCCTGTTGC
>JBJTJJ010000126.1:0-13959 GCA_046095445.1 Sediminibacterium sp. | reverse complement strand
CAAAACCGTTTCACCTGAGATAACATAAAAAATATCATTCTTACCATCACCATTGGGGGTAAAGGTATTAGGCAGTGCCAGGTGATTTTGAAAATAGACATTCACCGCCAGCGTTGCCGTATCAGAACAAAAGAATTGGTTGACACCGGAGACCAGATAATTTCGGTTGGTCAAGGTATACAATACCGGATTGGGGCAATCTGCACAGGATAGACCGCCGGCAGGAGACCAAAGAATACTTTTGAATGGATCACCCTGGTTGATAATATTCAGTTGCACTTTTTCATTCCGCAAAAGGTTGATTTGCCGGGTAGACAGATTGATGGTGAAAGGGGTAAATTGCGTCACCTGTGCGTTGTTGCTCACATTGGGTTCAAAAACGGTTTGAAGCGGATTGAGATAGCCAAATACTTTTCCTGTTGGAGATTGTGGCAATAGGTGCTGAATGGTGGCACAACCTCCGGTGAATGTAGTGCTCACAGGAATCCAGCCTGTACCTATTAGTTTACCGACACCTCCGGTAGAATCGTTATCAAAGTATTGAATCTGCACCGGCCTTTTCAATTGCGTATACCCTTTTAACAAACATATATCGGTGGTAACAATCATGGTATCCTTCGCATAACAATTGGCAACATTTGGTTTCATGACCATGTCAATAGGAAACACTTTGACATATGCCGAAATGCTATCGACACAATCATACAATGTTTTGATGCGAAGCTTAACGAGCATCGTGTCGTTGACAGTAACATCGGGTGTTAAACAACTCCCACAACTCATCTGAGCTGCTGGCGTCCAACTGACTTGAACCAACGGATCATTGGACCTGTTTTTTGCTTGTACGGGTAAGATACTGTTGATATTAACAATAGTATCTGAGGGCTGTATGGTGAGTTTGGGCTGATAAAAAATTCTATAGGAAACATTGTTGGTCTCATTGAGTTCATTGATCAATGCATCCTCATCAAAGATCGCCATAATGGTATCTTGGCGAACTGTATTCGCTTTTAGGATATGTGTAAATGTATTTCCGCATCTTCCTACCAAATCAAAGGGAAGGGTAAATTCGGGCGTCATCAATGCTCCGCCCGGTTGTCCGGGTATCTTATTATAAAACCTGACTTTTGATCCGGCGGGAATTGTGTCATAACCGTTGTTGTTCAAAGCGAAGACAACCCGAACACTGTCTTCCTTATAGCAATTCACCGACAAAAGAAATAATGCAGCATCGGGTCTGGCATCAAAAACATTCACACTATAAATAGGTGCTTCATCAGTACAAGTGCCATCGGTTCCCACCAAACGAATGCGGTAAAGTCCCGGTGTGGGGAAAGAATATACCAGATCATTGCTGGTAGCTATGGGTTGATAATTGTTACCGGTATTATCGGTTATATACCATTGAAAAGAAGTGGCGCCATGAGAATAATTGGTAAATGTGACTGGCTCGGAATAGATTGAGCCGGAGTGAGAAACTTTTCTTTTATTCGGAGAGAACCTGGTTTCAACACCACAATTGACATTGACTTTAGCTATGTAAGATGAATAGCAATTTTTTGTTGGATTATATGCGCGCAAAGTCAATTCATAAATACCTGCTGTTGGAAATGTATAGCTGAAATCTTTGGTGGTGCTGGCAAGAACGCCGTCAATCACCCATTCAAACGGATCATTTCCCGGAGTGAGATTGGTAAAGTTGATTAATTCACCCTGCTTTGGATAAGGTTGGCTGCGGTATTCAAAATTTGCCTGCGGAGCGCCTAGGCAGGGGGCATCACATTTATTGGAAGTCAAGAGACTGCCGCCTGAATATACTTCCACAAAAGCCCGCATACGTTGTGCTTGTCCTAAAGTAAACACCGTCGGACATGGACTTCCATAATCCATGAAATTAGAAATGATATCGGGAACATCTTTTGTAAATCCTGATAAAGTGTCTGTATTACAGGAATTTTCCGGACTGTTACAGGGAGAAGAGTTGATACTTCTGTCGGGGGGCGTATCGCATACACGATCGCCGTTAGTGGTACAATCATTGTTGAGACAACTCTGTCCCTCGAAAGTATGATACAGACTCAGGTAGTGCCCCATCTCATGTGCTATGAGTGCAGTGCCCAAGCCGGCAACAACCAGCCCCATACCCGGTGATGCAAAACCTCCTACACCAACACGCGTCCATTTACCACATTCAAAAAAAGTAACCGGATTTTCAGCACGTATGTTGCCAACTACCCAAATATTGATGTATTGCTGGTGATCCCAATCAGATACTTGCATCAAACGATTGGTCTCCAAATCCATGTCAAAGCCTTCGAGGTAACTTTTAATACGGTTGATCCCTGTGGTATTTCCGCCGTCAGGTGCAATGCTGGCAAGACAGAATTGTATACCGGTATGAACTCCCAGTGTGTCGGAAGAAAAAGCGCCCCTGTGCGCAAATGCATCATTGAGTCCATTCAATGCAGCCAGCACCATGGCATCGGTAATGGCGTCGGGATTTTCACTCACAATGTGAAATACTACCGGTAATTGATAGATATTGGGGAAATCGGGCGTAGGCGTATTTTGTATCCCTTGCACTGCCAGGCCATTACTGGTAATTTGACCCGATTGATGTCTAAGAGTGGCCTGACGAATGAGTTGATTGAGCTGATTTTCCTGCCGTACAAATGCCGAATCTTTTCGGGCCATTTCATACCGCCTGTCGGTGCCACAAGAGGAAACAGGTGAGCCAGTATTGACAACCTGTGCCATGGTCTGTTGTGTACATACAAGCAACAATAAAGCAATCGTCCGGTTCCGGATCATCGCTATGGTTTTTCAGTTCGTAGGATAGGATTCCAACAGTTCAATAAAAGTAAAGAACTAATCCAAAGCTGGTTGATCATCATCATGGTTGGCGGCCAAATAAACAATACATTAACAAAGCCGGACTCTTTCGGGTCCACTGCCATCCTTAACGTAACTAAACCAGTCAATTATTGTACTGTAGGTAGTAAAAAAGATACCTTGATCAGCTATTTCGCTGCCCGGGAGGGTTGATTTTCAAAACACTTATCATCATCATATCGGGTTAAGTCAACATTTTTTACATTTATGAAAAATTCATCCTTATGCGCTGGTTAGGAAACAAAGAAAGTAGCAATGTTGAAGACAGAAGGGGGGGCGGAGGCGGAGGTATGGCTGTAGGTGGTGGTATCGGTGGTCTCGTAATTCTGGTGATTTATTTATTGTTGGGAGGAGACCCTTCGCAGGTAGCCAATCAGTTGCAACAAGGTGTCCCTGCTACCACTCAAAGACAGTCCAGCCCGGAAGAAGAGCGATTGGCAAAATTTACTACTGTTATCTTGGGTCTGACCGAAGAAGTCTGGGATTCGATTTACCTCGCTGATAACAGCAGGTATGAACAACCGAAATTGGTGATGTTTTCCGGACAAACACAATCAGAAGGGTGTGGTGCTGCCAGTGCCTCTATGGGCCCTTTTTATTGTCCCGCGGAAAGGAAGGTTTACATTGATTTGTCTTTCTTCAATGATCTGACCCATCAGTTCAAGGCTCCCGGCGAATTTGCGATGGCTTATGTGATAGCGCATGAAGTGGGTCATCATATACAAACACTCAATGGAACTTCGCAGAAAGTACACAGCGCCCGCAGAAGACTTAGTGAGAAAGAGTATAATAAGCTTTCAGTAAAACTGGAGTTGCAAGCAGACTTCCTGGCAGGTGTATGGGCTTATCACGCCAATAAATTGCGCAACATTCTAGAACCCGGTGATCTGGAATCGGCGCTTGCTGCGGCCAATGCCATTGGTGATGACCGATTGCAACAGCAGAGTAAGGGCTATGTAGTCCCAGATGCTTTCACGCATGGCAGTTCCGAACAACGCATGTACTGGTTCAAAAAAGGATTTACCACCGGTGATCTCAGCCAGGGCAATACTTTTGCGGGCATCGAAGAATAGTCCGATTGATATTGAGTAGTGTGCCCAAATTCTTCGTTTCCGGAAATTCGGTCATTGATGTCATTCGAACATAGATCAATTCTCTTTGACGACGGCTATTTTGCGTTGCAATAAAGGCAATAACTGTTGCATGGCATTTTCAATATTTCCAAAGGTTGGTAACTCCTTTCCGTTGTAGAGCAGGAATATCGCTAAACTACTTTTCTGCTGTATCAAGGTCTCCTGTAATGAATGCTTATTCAGCCGATATGCCTCACGCAGCAACCTCTTGATCCGGTTCCGGTCTGTGGCTTTTTTAAATTGCCGGGCACTTGCCCCTACACCGGCCTGCAGTCGAACCGGCAGAGAGGAAGGATTTAAAAGGAAATGACAGGTAAGCAATGGTACATGAACCGTCTTTCCCTGAGCAAATAATTGCTGGATGAGTTTGCGGCTCTTCAGTTTTTCAACTGCCGGGAAAGTAAATTGTCTGTCTGTCATGAAAATAAAAAATGCCTCACAAAAATAGGAGGCATCTTGCTTTTTATAATAAGATTGACGTCTTAGCGAACTTATTTCAGTCCTTTCTCGCTCGACACGGTCAGTTTATTCCGGCCCTTTGCTCTGCGACTGGATAATACTTTTCTGCCATTGGCAGTGGCCATGCGCTGGCGGAAACCATGCACTGTTTTGCGGCGGCGCTTATGTGGTTGGAATGTCCTTTTCATTGGTTTGTTTTTTCAGCCTCGAAATTTGGTTTCATTTCATGCCTGCAGTCACCATACTGCTGCTTGTGAAAGGACGGCAAAGGTAGGGTAAATCCAGCTTTTCAGCAAGTGAAGAAGCCATTTTATCCATTTTTGAGGGCCGGGAAGCTATAATTCCGTGTGGCCGGCCTGAACAGGGGTGCCAAAAAAGCGGGTTGCCTGCCGCTCAAAATCTGCCGGATCATCGGTGGTAAAAAAGCTTCTGGAGGAAGTGCGGTAACAAAGTTTGGCCATTTCCGGATGCCTTTCCAGGTAGCTGCGCAAACTTTTGGCGACAATATCTCCCTGGGTAACGACCTGTACAGCAGGAGGAAGGTATTGTCGGATCTTATCTAATAATAATGGATAATGGGTGCAGGCGAGGAGTAAAGTGTCGATATCACCGGATTGGCTCAGGAGATGCCGGAGGTGCTGTTGCACAAAATAATCGGCTCCCGGCTTATCATACTCCCCGTTTTCGATCAAGGGTACCCACATGGGACATGCCTCCTGATAAACCCTGCAGCCGGGATAAAAATGATTGATCTCTATCGGGTAGCTATTGCTATTCACCGTTCCGCTGGTACCCAATATTCCCACAGCCCCGGTTCTTGTTAATTTTCCAATGATCTCTGTTGTAGGTCGTATCACCCCGAGAACCCTTTTCGATGGGTTGATGCCGGGTAAATCGCGCTGCTGTATCGTACGCAACGCTTTAGCGGAAGCTGTGTTGCAAGCCAACACTACGAGATGGCAACCTCTTTCAAAGAACCATTTCACTGCTTCCAGGGTGTACTGATGAACTGTTTCAAATGATCGTGGACCATAAGGAGCACGGGCATTATCTCCGAGATAAAGGAAATCCTGCTCCGGCAATTCTTTGACAAGGGATTGTAATATGGTGAGTCCGCCATACCCGCTGTCAAAAACGCCTATAGGTCCGGGTTGATTCATGACTTAAAAATAAGAACCCCTTCTTTAAGAAGGGGCTCAAGAATAAATATTTTCAAAAAGTTCTGACTTAGGACTTTGGTTTGGGTGCAGCAGCAGGTGCTTTGGGGGCAGCTGGTGCAGCATAGGGCAAGCCAGTACCACCGGCAGCTTTCCAGGCATCTTCTGCTTCCTTCGGTAATGGTAATTTCAATTTAATGGCTACGCGAATAGCCAGGTTGTCAAGCAATGGTGGGTTTACATAAGGAGAGAGGGCGTCATTTTTCAGCACCAACGTGTACTTCTGCTCAGCAATCACTTCATTAAGGGCTGTAAGAATTTTAACACGATAGGGCTGTAACAGCTGCTCCTGCTTCTGACCAACCACCTCTTGAGAATACTGCTGCCAGTATAAGAGTTTCTGGCGGCTCTTGTTAAGGTCAGCCAGTGCCATTTCGCGGGCTTTAGCAGGCATGGTAGCTGAATCTTTTTTGAAAAGACTGTCCTGACGCATGAAGGTCTTGTACGTATAATCGTACTCATCTTTCAATGAATCTTGCTGGAAAGACTCGAGCTCCTGTGAAACCTTGTCAATACCGGGCATCAGACCCAATACCAGTTGCTCATCGAAATAGCCGATTTTGGTCGGCTGTTGTGCCTCGGCCGTGTTGGCTGAAAAAAGGGCGGCAACAACCACCAGACACAAAGTAAAAAACTGCTTCATTTTTAATTGATTGATTATGAAAAATTTATACAATTATTTGATTCCCAGCTCCTTCAAAACCTCATCGCTTTTGTCTAGCTTAGGGTCGGCAAATATAATGGTTATTCCTTCACTTTTATCGAGAATGAAATCATAAGATTTGGCGATAGCCAGTTTCTGTACCGCGTTGTAAAGCTTGTCCTGTATAGGTTTCACGAGTCGCTGGCGCTCTTTGAAGAGGTCTCCCTCGTATCCGAAACGCTTTTTTTGAAGCTCCCGGAGTTCTTTTTCGCGCACGAATAATTCGTCTTCTCTTTTCTTCTTCAGCTCTTCCGTAAGCATGAATTGTTCTGCCTCAAAATTTTTGTACATCTTATCCAAAATGCCCTGTTTGTCATCAATTTCCTTCTGCCACTGTTCGCCTATTAGTTGCAGGCGCTTGTCTGCCTCCTTGTATTCAGGAATTTTATTCAGGATGTACTTGGTGTCAATAACAGCATAACGCTGTGCCTGGGTTGTCAGGGTAAAAGCACCCATCAGCAAAAAAAGCAGCCATGTTTTTTTCATAAACTTTTTTTTAGTTGTGAAGTAACCGGGTGGTTGAACTGCGAATGACAGAAAATTACTTTTATTCCGGCTCAAATCCAAGCATGAATGTAAACCGGGCTGCATCCTTCAGGGCACCCCCCGGTCTTATCCTATCCAATCCTATGCCATAATCGAATCCGAGCAGACCAAACATGGGCAGGAAGAAACGCATACCCACCCCTGCTGATCTTCTCAAGCGGAAAGGATTGTATTCCTTCATGGAATACCAACCATTGGCTGCCTCGAAGAACCCTAACACAAAAATGGTACTGCTTGGATTGAGACTCAATGGATAACGCATCTCCATGGTGTACTTATTGAAGATGGTGAAGTATTGTGATGCGAATTGTCTGTCTGGGTTAATCGTTGGGTTCGAATTGTCGTAAACCGGGTAACCGCGGTGGGCTATGATATCGAAGCCCAGCAAGGCAAACTGATTACTCAAGCCGGCATCTCCCACCTGGAATCTCTCAAAGGGTGAGGAGGGTGTGTTGTAGCTATATCTTCCCAGGAAGCCGAATTTTGCAGCCAGACGCATAACAAGTTGCTTGTTGCGCTCTTCTCCGTGCGGGCGACCGAAAGGTATAAACCATTCTCCGTTGAAACGCCATTTGTGGTACTCGATCCACTGATAGGGCTGATCTTTATTGATATTCTTATTGAACAAAGAATAGGGCGGTGTCAATGCCAGACTCAGCATGAAATTAGACCCGGAGCGCGGGAAGGTTGGGAAGTCAACAGATGAACGCTGTAAGGCAATACGCAGGTTCAGGTTGTTAACTATACCATTATCAAAACCGGGCAGATTGGTCGGGTCAATGGCATAGTTCTTTAATTTATACCGGGTATAGTTCAAGCCGGTTGACAAAGAGAAGTAGTCATCCGGCCATTTCAACTGACGAGATAAAGTTGCTGTAGCGCCGGTAGTAGAGAGGTAGCGTTGGTCAGCAATATTTTGGTTGAATACGCCTGTAAGCGGATCGAAGGTCTGTCCGAAACGAGTGTTGTATACGCTGAAAGTAAGTGCATTTCTTTTCTTGCCTCCGAGCCAGGGTTCTGTAAAAGAGAAGTTATAGCTTCTAAAGGCCTTACCGTTGCTCTGCACTCGCAAACTCAGTTTTTGTCCGTCACCCATAGGCAATGGATCCCAGGAAGATTTCTTCCAAATATTTCTCAAGGAGAAGTTGTTGAAAGAAACGCCGAGCGTACCTGTCAGTCCAATAAATCCACCCCAACCTGCACTCAGTTCCAACTGGTCACTGGACTTCTCCACTACGCCATAATTGATATCAACTGTACCATCATCGGGATTGGGAACCGGCTCAATCTTGATTTTTTCCTGATCGAAATAATTCAATTGAGCAATCTCGCGTTGTGAACGAACGAGGTCAGTACGACGGAACTTTTCACCGGGCACGGTTCTGAGTTCTCGACGAATCACATACTCCTTGGTGCGGTCATTCCCGGTAATACGAATATTTTTAATAGTGGCTTGGGGGCCTTCAATGATTCTTAATTCAAAGTCAATAGTGTCATTGTAAACAGCGGTCTCGATGGGTTCGACACGGAAGAAGAGGTAACCATCATCCTGATAGAGACCACTGATATCGCCTGATTCCGGACCGCCTCCCTTTCCCAGCTTTTTATTCAGGATCTCCATGTTGTAGATGTCGCCTTTGCGAATATTAAGCACGGAAGTCAGCAGAGAGTCAGCATATTTGGTGTTTCCCCGCCAGGTAATGTCTCCAAAATAATATTTTCTTCCCTCATTGAGTTTTACATCGATGTTGATATTACCCCTGCCGGTCGAATATACCGTATCCTGTTCAATGACTGCGTCACGGTAGCCCAAAGAGTTGTAGTAATCCAGGATTTTGGATTTATCGTCGAAAAACTTGTTCTGGTCAAACTTTGCCGAACTTAATTTGATGCGAACATAGGGGTCGAGTATTTTTTTTGTTTTGGAAAGAGATAGAAAGCCGCGCTCTTTCAGGTATTCTTCAAACTTATAATTCTTAGGAACAACAATCTGACCTTTATCCTGTACAGGGAACAAGGTAAGCCTGGATTTTTCTTTAGTGTCTTTTAGCTGCTTCTTCAGCTTAGCATCTTCAACTGTATTGCCTCCAAAATTGATGTTGTTGATCTTTACCTTAGGGCCTTTGTCGATCACGAAATCGAGCACCAGCGTGTTGTCCATCACGCTATCTTTCCTTTCTACAATTTTTACCCTCGTATCTCTGTAACCCTTATCGCCATAAAATTTCTTGATGGCTTCCACCGCAGAAATCTTCATGTCCTCGGTTACCACGCGGTTGGGTACAAGGCCGGTTTTACCAGAAAGATCTTCAGTTTCGCCTTTGCGTACCCCTTTAAAGAAGAAACGGGAAAGACGGGGTCTTTCAGTTACAGCAATTTCAATGTCAATATTTTTTCCTTCCAGCCTGGTGATGAATATCTCCACGTTGCTGAAATATTTTTGTGCCCAAAGTTTGTTGATGGCTTTAGAGAAGTTATCGCCACCCGGAATGGTAACTTCATCCCCGGGATTGATATTGGCAATCGAGATAAGAAGGTTCTCATCAAAAAAACGGTTGCCCAATACTCTTACATTCGCGATTTTGTATCGCTTAGGGTTCTTCTGGTTGAAGATGTTGAGCAGGTCTGCATTGATATTCGTAATAGAGGTATCATTTCCCGTAGTTTCCTGGCTCTGAACGGATAAACTGCCCAGGGTGATAGCGAACACCAGTAAAAAAATTCGGAGGGATCTGGGCATCAAAATATTTTTTTCCAGCACCGGAATTAATCCCGGCACAATAGACTACAGTTAGTTGATAGAATTAGGCGGAGCAAGATAACGGGAATAATGAAAAGTCTTTGTTAAAACGCCCCTAATAAACAGCGCTATAGGGCTAAAAATCATAGCATTCCAGCCTCCTGCTGTATCTGCTGGCCGGTTTTGCCGAATCGGCGCTCCCGGTGTTGAAAATCAATGATGGCTGCATAGAGGTTTTCCTTCCTGAAATCAGGCCATCTGGTATTGGTAAAATAGAGCTCGGTATACGCCAGTTGATAGAGCAAAAAGTTGCTGATTCGGTACTCCCCACTGGTTCTGATCATCAATTCCGGGTCGGGAAATGATCGGGTGGCCAGGTGCTGTTGGAAGACTTCCTGGTTGATTTCTTCCGGCGATAGCCGACCCTCCTTTACTTCTTGCGCAATGGATTTAGTAGCTTCTATCAGTTCCCAACGGCTACTGTAGCTGAGCGCCATGATCAGGTTGAGCCCTGTATTGCCGGCTGTAAGGTTCAGTGCTTCCTGCATTTCCTCCCTTGCCTTAACCGGTAAAAGAGAAAGGTCTCCAATGACATGAAGCCGAATGTTATTCTTATTGAGTGTAGGTACTTCCTTGCGGATAGTTTCAATCAGCAACTGCATGAGGCCTTCCACCTCCTGAATGGGTCGGTCCCAGTTCTCGGTGCTAAAAGCATAGAGAGTTAGGTAGCCGATGCCGAGTTCAGCAGCACCCTCCACTACATTTCGTACACTTTCCACCCCGTGAAAATGGCCATAAAGCCGGTCCTTGCCCTGCTCGGCAGCCCATCTCCCATTGCCATCCATGATGATAGCAATGTGGTTGGGCAACTTTTGCTTATTGACCTGACCAATCAGCCCCTCTTCCATGCTTCAAATGGGTTTAAGGGTGCAAAGTTAACAAAAACGGCTCTTATGGCGGGTTTTGAAATAAAAAGTGCCGGGAAAAGATTATCTATACCGGGGGGAGGGAGGGCATCGATAGGTTTCCAGGTTAAAGGAAAGACCTACTTTAAGACTGGCATACGAATCCGGCTGAAGACTATTGCCTCGTTGACGCCCTTTGGTTCCAATCGTTATCCCCGATTCATAACTCCTGTCCTGCAACAAAAAAGCAGGGGAAGGCGAGCCATCAGGCAGGGGGGGGAAGGCGTCGGGAGCATAGACACCACTTACATCATCTAAATAGTCTGTATTGGTGAATCGGTAAGTGAGCTCTGCAAAAACATTGAATCGGGCATCAAAGGCATACTTTACACCCACAGTAAAGGGAACACAAAGTGCAATAGGGTTGTAAATCTGCAAGTCAGGATACAATGCACTTCCCTGCCCCTCTGTTCCCAGGGGTCTAAGAAAATATTTCTGTCCGCCGAGATAGGCATAGGGCTCATAAGAAAATGCTCCAATACCCAATCCCAGATAAGGTGTGAAAGAATAGCCCTCAATACCGGGACGAAAGTTGAAGAAGTTGAATTCTCCTGTAACAGATCCCTCCCAAACATCCGTATTGAAACTGAGGTTCCTTACCTGTTGAACCGTATTCTTGCTGTAAATGTCTGAATACCCTAACTGCAGGTACTCTCCGGAAAGACGAATGCTGATGTAGCCACCAAGTTGTTTCCTGAAAAAAAATCCGGCAGCTAATTTAGGTCTGTTGATGCCTGCATTTGAATTGATATCTCCAAAATAGTGGCCGGCACCTACGTGAAGGCCTACTTCACCGAGGTGCACGAAGCTGTTATCGGACTGCGCCCTGGCTGTCAGCGTTCCGACCAGTAGGAAAAAGTATAATAAAATTTTTCGATGCTTCATGCCGGGAGGGCTCATTACTTCTTGTAAAAAAACAGTAAAATTTGTTACGATAAATGTTAATTTCTCTTATCAAGGCCCCAGGCCAGTTTGGTTCGGAGGGTGGAAAGGAAAGTATTTTCACTCAGTCGAACCAGGTGAAGACAGAACTGTTCTTTTCTTACCGCCAGTTGAATATTCTTATCTACAATCTCCCTGCGCGCATCCAGCGCACAGATGAATAGTTCAGCCCTGCTTTCGATTTCAAAGGAAATTATATTGGTATCGGGAACAACTACTGACCGAATATTCAGGTTGTGTGCAGCCACCGGCGTGATAACAAAGCTGGAAGATTCGGGAAATAAGATTGGACCATTACAGCTCATGTTGTATCCGGTTGATCCGGTTGCTGTTGACACAATCAATCCGTCTGCCCAATAGGTATTCAGAAATTCTCCATTGATATAGGCGTGTACTTTGATCATGGGAGAAGTATCCCGCTTGTGGATGGCAAATTCATTCAAGCCAAAGGGTGTATCTCCAAAAAGGGGCTTGTTGGCATCGAGGTGAATCAGCGTGCGCTTGTCAATAATATAGGTTCTATTCACCAAAGCATCCACCGCCGTTGAAAGTTCATCGCGGCTGATGCCAGCTAAAAATCCTAGCCGGCCAAAATTGACTCCCAGAATAGGAATTTTTTTATCCCGCACCAGACTAACCGTATCCAGCAACGTGCCGTCGCCACCCAAACTGATCAAGCAATCTAAATCAGCGGGCAGGTCCTCGGAAAGTAAAAAAGGAACCAGGTTGCCATAACGACCCATTACATCACTGAATTGAGTCAATAATGGCTGATAGATGAGTATGCTCACATCATAGCGAATAAGCGCTTCCAGCAAATACCCCAGATGCGCTCCCTGTTCAGAATCAAGTCCCCGGCTATAGATAGCTACTTGCATGCAGAATAAATTAAATGTTGGGCCCTCTTTTCAAGCAGGTGCCCTCTTCCGGTCGGCTCATGTATTAAAAGTCGTTCCGGCTATGTAAATATACACCATCTGTTCCCAGTTGATTCATACTGAACTGAATTTTGAATACAAAATCATAGATGGAAACAATATCAATACCTACTCCCCAGGTTCTTAAAAATTGATTACTGAGGGTATTGGAAGGATGTGAAAAGCGATTGTGGGCATATCCGATATCTGTAAATGCCTTCAAAAAAACCCGAATAGGAATACGGTCGTGAATTTTTTTGCTGACGGGATTGTGCAACACTACCGAAACAAGCTGCTGATGAAAAGTTGCCTTAAACATGCCGGCAGCTGAACCGTCGATTACATTGTATTCAAGGCCTCGCATCTGAGCGTAATGGTATCCCAGTAATCTTTGGTTGATAAAGGCATCGTTAACAGGTGTCTTCCATATTGCAACTGCTTCCAGGTGCAAAAACTGTCGCTCGGGCCGGAATGGAATAACATAAACTGCACGGGCTGAAGCCTGCCACAAATCGAGATTTTTTTGAATTAAACGAGTATACAAATTGGCATCGAGCATCCAACCCTTTGTGGGATAGGGAATATAATCAACATTGTAGTATATAAATTGATAATTGAAATCGAGGAATCGGGCTGTTGTTCGTGGAGTGGGAAAATAGGTGGGGTTCAACAACAGCACCGTGTCGTCAATATGATCGCGGTTATACGATAAACGAAAATTATGTCTTTGCCGAACATCGGGTCTGTAAGAATACGTTGCTTCAACTCGGAAGTTTTCGCGGATCACATTATCTTTCCTTACAAACACTTGCTTATTGTCCTTGGTAGTAATATTCAATTCTTTCTGGGTCGAATATTGGACCCCGATATTAATTCCCTTTGTTAATTTTTTATCGATGAAGGGAAGTTGATACCGAAAATTGATTTGATGATTGTACCCCGTAATCAGTAAGAGGTCGAGGTTGTCATTCCTGCCGGTAAAATTATTTTGCGTGAATATAACTCCATAATTTACCCGGTCCAGACTTCTTTTTTGATCTACCCACCATTGGTTGAAATTGCGGTCAATCAATTTAAAGTAAGGAAGGGGAAAAAGATACCAGCGCTCTTTCACATCAATGGTAATGATGGCCAGCCGCCTGCCTGCCTCCCTGATAGCAGTGCTGACATAGACCTTCACATCTACAAATAAGGTAGTATTCATCAAGAGGTATCTGGCTAACTTTAACTTGCCCGGCAACTCATCCGCCAACAGCGTATCCCCTTTTTGAAAAGGTACTTCCCGAAAAATTATGGGCGCGCGTGTTTTGTCATTGCCCGTAATCATCACTTCATTGATCAATATCCAGTTGGGCTCTCTTGTTGAATCCGCGGTTAGGAACGTGGGTTGAGAAGAATTCAGCGGCTGTGCTCCTGACTGCAAATAGCCAAGTAAAATACTGAGA
>JBJTJJ010000125.1:0-6721 GCA_046095445.1 Sediminibacterium sp. | reverse complement strand
CACTGGTTGATACAGCAGCCATCCGGCGTGCCAATTTCAAAATAGTGGTTGATGTAATCAATAGTACAGGTGCCATTTCTGTTCCTCCCCTATTAGAGGCACTCGGCATTGCAAAGGTAAATATCACTTTGTTGCTCGGAGAAGTGCATGGTAAATTCTCTCATAACCCTGAACCATTACCCGGCAATCTGACTGAACTTTCGATGGCGGTAAAGAATAGCGGTGCCGATCTGGGAATTGCCGTTGACCCCGATGTCGATCGACTTTGTTTTGTTTGTGAAGATGGTAGCTTTTTCGGGGAAGAATATACCCTGGTGGCTGTAGCCGATTATGTGCTGAGTCATACAAAGGGAAACACTGTCAGCAACCTTTCCAGCACCCGTGCCTTAAAAGACATTACAGAAAAAAGGGGTGGTCAATACCATCCAAGTGCGGTTGGAGAAGTTAATGTTGTAACGAAGATGAAAGCTGTGGATGCAGTTATTGGCGGGGAAGGAAATGGTGGCATCATCGTTCCGGATTTTCATTATGGGCGAGATGCCCTCATTGGTATCGCGCTTTTCCTCAGTCACCTGGCAAAAGAAGATAAAACCATTCGTCAATTGCGCAATACCTATCCCGATTATTTCATGAGTAAGAATAAAATCGAACTCACGGAAGGCATTGCACTAGAAGAAATTTTCACCGACCTAAAAGAGAAATACAAAAAATATCCGCTAAATACCGAAGACGGTTTGCGTATTGATTTTGAAAGTGATTGGGTGCATCTGCGCAGCAGCAATACAGAACCCATTATTCGCATCTATTCAGAGAGTACCCTCGAGGCATCTGCAGATAATATTGCCAAAAAGATTATGCAGGATATTCAGGAATCGATTAAAAAATCTGGTCAGATTTAATAGTTTCATACAGTAATTTTACCTGGATGGAGAGAGTTTACTTAGATAACGCAGCCACTACCCCACTCGATCCGCGTGTGGTGGAAGCCATGTTGCCCTATATGACCACCCATTTTGGTAATCCATCCTCTGTATATAGTTATGGGAGGGAAACCCGCATGGGTATTGAGAAAGCCAGGAAGTCCGTTGCAGCCATCCTGGGTGCCCGGCCATCAGAAATATTTTTCACCAGTGGAGGTACGGAAAGCAGCAACACTGTGCTGCTTGCTGCCGTACGTGATTTGCACTGTAAACGGATTATCAGTTCCAGAATTGAACACCATGCTACACTTCATACGGTGGAACGTCTTCATACAACCGGACAAGCGGAGGTGCAGTATGTTGATTTGCTGCCGAATGGACACATCAACCTGGAGCACCTGGAACAATTGCTGGCGGCGCCGGGAGGCAAATGCCTGGTAACACTGATGCATGCCAACAATGAAATTGGTAACCTGCTAGATATAGATGCCGTGGGTGTGCTATGTGAGAAATATGATGCGCTATTTCACAGCGACACCGTTCAAACTGTTGGTCATTACCCTTTCAACCTGAAAGAATCCAAAGTACATTTCATCACAGGTGCCGGTCACAAGTTTCATGGACCCAAGGGAGTGGGTATTCTTTATATAAGTGATCGTGTGGCGATTCAACCCATGATACATGGAGGAAGCCAGGAAAGAAATATGCGTGCGGGAACAGAGAATGTCTATGGTATCATAGGTTTTGCCAAGGCATTGGAATTGGCTACTGAGCAATATGAAGTCGATAACAGCTACATAAGTGGCATCAAAGTGTATATGATGCAACAATTACAGGCACAAATTCCGGAGGTCGGTTTCAATGGCGATCCCCTGGGTAAAAGTCTTTACACCGTTTTAAGTGCCTGCTTCCCCAAAACGAACCAATCTGAAATGTTGTTGTTCAATCTTGACATACATCATATCTGCGCCAGTGGGGGCAGTGCTTGTTCCAGTGGCGCCAACAAAGGTTCTCATGTCATCGAGGTATTGCAGCACCATGGTGAAGAGAGGGTAACCATTCGCTTTTCATTCTCCCGACATACTACACGGGAAGAGATCGATTATACCATTGAAGTATTGAAAAAGATACTTTAGGAGTATCTGCTTAGGAAGCCGGGGAACTAGCTGTAGAAGACTATTTCAAGTTACTAGAACAAATACTTCAGCCACTTACCGGCTTTCAATTCAGTATAATCTTCTTATCGGTTGTTATCATCATCGCTGAAATAATCTTCCTCATCTCCTACGCCTATATTCCCCAGGTTCATCATGCTTCCCATCAGATCCTGGAAGGCAACCCGATCATCGCTCAGCTTTTTACTGATGAGTGAATAGACTGATAATCCATACAGCACGAATTCCATGAGGAGGGCACTCTCCGATTCATTGGCATGGGGGAAGAATTTTTTCACCACTGCATGCAAACCATCTACTCGATACAGTTGCTGTATCTTTTTTTCATCAGACAGATCACCGGAGAGTTCGAGTACATTGCCTGCATCGAACCAGCGAATGACCGCCTGATAAGGATTGTCTGATTTTTTTTCTTCAGCAGATTGTTTACCGGTTGTTCTTTTCTTCTTGACTTGTTCCGGATTGGGGAAGTATTGTACAAAGGTTGTTCGAATAGCTTTATCCAGTAGGTGCAATGCCACCTGATAAGATCCTTCCAGTTCCCCTTCGTATAAAAGTTCAATTTTTCCGGTGATGGAGGGGATCACACCCGATAGATCGCTCACCCAAACCTGGGTATTTTTCTGGTGGTGAAGTATAGCTCTGCGCTCAGCCGTACTGATCAGGTTTTCATAAGCAGCGATGGTCAATCGGGCACTGACACCACTTTTCTTATCAACGTATTCGTGCGCTCTTGCTTCAAAAGATACCTGCTCTACAAGCCGCTTCAAGAGATCGCTTACTTCAACACGTTTTTCCTGCTCAGGGAGCAATTGAGCTTCCTGTTCAGTGATGGCCAATGAGACATCTAAAGTACGTGGGTAATGAGTCAATATCTGGCTTTCGATGCGGTCTTTGAGTGGGGTTACGATGCTGCCCCGGTTGGTATAATCTTCCGGGTTGGCGGTAAACACAAATAGTATATCGAGTGGCATTCGGATATTGAATCCTCGGATTTGCACATCACCTTCCTGAAGAATATTGAATAATGCTACCTGTATACGTGCCTGAAGATCGGGAAGTTCGTTGATGACAAAGATTCCCCTGTTGCTGCGGGGTATGATACCATAATGAATAACTTTTTCATAGGCAAAACTAAGCTTCATATTCTCTGCCTTGATGGGATCGATATCTCCTATCAAATCAGCTACACTCACATCAGGAGTTGCCAGTTTTTCACCGTATCTCTCTGTACGATGAAGCCACTGAATGGGGGTTTCATCACCCAATTCAGCAATCAGGTCTTTGGCAAAACGGCTCAGGGGTTCGAGCGGATCATCTTTGACTTCGCTTCCCGCTACTACAGGTATGTATTCATCGAGCAGATCAACCATTTGCCGGGCCATGCGGGTCTTCGCTTGTCCGCGCAAACCTAGGTACAAAATATTGTGTCTACTTAAAATGGCTCTTTCTGTATCAGGTATAACGGTGTCTTCGTAACCCAAAATTCCCGGAAATGCCACCTGCTTTTTTTCCAGGAGCACAATCAGGTTATCGCGTAATTCCTGCTTCACCGATTTCCGTTTGTAGCCGGTTGCCTTTAATTGTCCGAGTGTTTTTATGTTGAGATGATTCATACTTGTTGCTTCCATTTTTACCATTGGAATATGGAGATATCAATAAACTGTTTTGCGTTTTCCGCTTTCAAAGTCCCTGAAAACAAAGGATCCCAATTTATCGAGTGTGGCGAAAAATGCCTTGCCCTGGTTGGTTTCAGTAAACTCCTGTACGAATGACTGCAGGTATGTGTCGGAGGCGATCATAAAAGTAGTAATAGGAATTTTTAATTTTTTACATTGAGCTGCCAGGTTGATGCATCGGTTCACCACTTTCCTGTCAAGGCCAAAACTATTCTTATAATATTTACCACCGATTTTCAGGCAGGTTGGCTTGCCATCGGTGATCATGAAGATCTGCTTGTTGTTATTTTTTCTTCTGCGCAAGATATCCATTGCCAGTTCCAGTCCGGCCACCGTATTGGTGTGATAAGGTCCTACCTGCAGGTAGGGCAAGTCTTTGATTTCAATGCTCCAGGCATCGTTACCGAAGACAACAATGTCGAGGGTGTCTTTTGGATAGCGGGTGGTGATCAGTTCACTCAATGCCATGGCGACTTTCTTGGCAGGTGTGATGCGATCCTCGCCATACAATATCATGGAATGAGAAATATCAATCATCAACACGGTAGAAGTTTGTGTAGCGAAATCTTGTTCGCGTATCTGCAGGTCGTCTTCTGCAAGCGAAAAAGAATCCACCCCATGGTTGATTTGTGCCTGCCGGATGCTATCAGTAAAATCAATCTGATGAAGTGCATCACCAAACTGGAAGGGGCGTCTATCTGCATTCGGCTCATCTCCCAGTCCGTTCTTTTTGGTCAGGTGCTGTCCGGGTTTGCTTTTTTTCAGTTTACCAAAGATTTCCTCCAGACTTTTCTTGCGGATGGTCTGTTCCGATTTGCCGGTGATTTTGAATTCGCCATTGACCGGATTTTCATCGAGGTAACCATTTTTTTTCAGGTCCTCGATGAAGTCACCCATACCATATTGTTCATTGGTGAGTCGGTATTGCCTGTCCAGTTCATTCAACCAGCTCAATGCCTCTCCCGCATCCCCATTCGTATAGGTCAGCAATTGCATGAAAATATTCAGCAACTGTTCAAAAGTTGACTTGCCATCACCGGAAGGGGTATATTTGAAAAAATCGTACCGTGGACATGTAAGGGGAGATTACTGTAAAGATACAACAATCCTACCCCCCTGTTAGTTGAAAAAAAAATGCAGTCCGCGAAAACGAACTGCATTTGCTATTTGAAAATGTTACAACTTATTTTGCCGGACTATCCACCGGGCGCATGGCCTTACCGGGTATGATGATCCGGTTGGTGGTATCGGGTGCATCCATTTGATTGAGGCGGCCAAGCAGGTCTTCTGCCATATAAATTTCCTGCTCCATGAATTCACGTTTGCTTCCTTTGAGTGATTCATAGTACTGCATTTGCTGTTGCAGGTCTTTTTTCATGGCAGCACTTACTTTTTTAGCAAGAGCTGTATCTCCCGCCTGCAGGCAGGCCTGCATGAAGAGCAGTGAATTTCTGTTGTGAATATTAAATCGATTACTCAATCCATAAGGGAAGTTCGATTCATTCAACATTTTATCTGCTTTCTGCACAGCTTTTTTAGCTTCCTCTATTCTGCCCTCATCTGCCAGACTTAATGCCAGTTCAGCATAAGCAGTTCTCAGTGCCCCCAGGTGGCGTCTGTTCTCTTCATCAAAATACACACCTGCTTTGTCTGCATTACCAAAAACGAATTTATTCATCATTTTATCCTGTGCCCAATTGGTATTGAATTGACTTTCCTTAACAGGTACAAGGCGATAGGTCAAACCATCTCTGCGGATATATGAATCAATTCCGAGGTCAGTTTCCGGTTTGGTGAAATATATAGGGCGCTTCCAGTGATTGGCGGCGATGATGTTGAGCAGGGCCAGATCATTTTTGGCGAGACCATTTTTAGGAATTTCAAAACGCAGCTCACTGAGCACGCTGTCACGATCATTCACGGTACCATTCTTTTTCACCAAATCCACATCTACAGGGATAGCCATTTTGCGCACGGGGAAGGTGTTGAAGAAGCCCTCATCTCGGCCTTCAACTGTTTTATCCTTGTCATCGCTACCGACATAATTGCGCATGACGTCTTCGAGGTCATAATAGCGGTCTTCAGGAATAGAAGTAACGGGATTATAGAATACATAATCGCGCTTAGAGCCCTCAATTTGTTGTCTGCTCCAGATTACATCTATTGAATCACTTTGATTGACTTTGTAGCGAAGTTGGTTGATGTACCAATCGATACCGAGCAAACTGAAATTCACTACACGCACGTCCGGACGAACACCTTCTACTTCCTGGGCGTACCAGAGTGGGTAGGTATCATTGTCACCATAGCTGATGAGAATGGCATTAGGGGCGCAGCTTTCGAGGTAGTCGCGAGCCAGATCACCCGGTAATTTCTTTTGACTACGGTCATGGTCATCCCATTCCTGTTGTGCCATCAATGCTGGAACAGCAACGAGACAAAGTAGGGTAGCCAGCGTAGCAGCCACCGCTTTTGACATTTTACGCGAGAGCCAATCATTTACCTGCATTACACCGAGACCGATCCATACTGCA
Source organism: Sediminibacterium sp. (assembly GCA_046095445.1). Taxonomy (GTDB): domain Bacteria; phylum Bacteroidota; class Bacteroidia; order Chitinophagales; family Chitinophagaceae; genus Sediminibacterium. The sequence continues at coordinate 413 of JBJTJJ010000125.1, read as the reverse complement.
AATGCGTAAAAACTACCTACATAGGCATAGTCACGTTCTCTGGGTTGGTTACCCGCCTGATTAAGGTAAAGGATAATAGCAAAGCCGGTGAAGAAGAAAAGCAATACATTGATCCAGGCATCTGCTTCATGGCGGCGGAAATGGAAGAAGAGTCCCAGCAAGCCAAGAATCAGTGGCAACATGAACAAGCGGTTGTGTGCCTTGTTATTCTTCAGACTGTCGGGCATTTTGTTTTGGTCACCATAGATGAAATTATCGATGGGCGTGATTCCTGTTATCCAGTTGCCATCGCGCAGATTGGCTACATAGAATCCCTGGTTGTCATTTTGTTTACCGGAAAAATTCCACATGAAATAGCGGAAATACATGAAGTAAACCTGATAAGAAGTAAAAAAAGCCAGGTTATCACGCTG
>JBJTJJ010000124.1:0-2345 GCA_046095445.1 Sediminibacterium sp. | reverse complement strand
TGCGTAGCAATTTTATGACGCTTTCTTTTTTTACCACAAGGCATACAGTGAGTATTTTTTATTAATAAATTATGTTTGTCTATTTGAGCTGAGAAATCCGTTTGTCTAATTCCTCTTTTATCTCAGTTTTTTTAATTCTCTTCTTTAATTCACCATACCACCTGGCTGCTTCCGATTTATTGCCGCTTAACTCATAGCATTCAGCTAATTGAAAAGTTGCTTCCAGGTTATCCGGTTCCTTTTTGATGATGAGCAATAAACGTTCGATTGCCTTCTCATATTGACCACTTTTTCTTCCCCCCAATGCAAGTATCATCTGTGCATAGAGATTATCAGGTTGCTTGTCAGCTATCTCCCTGATAGGTAAGATACCTTCCATCGGATTGTCTGAAAGTTGGCCGAAAATGAAGCAGGCACCCCTTCCTATTCGATTGGAGTCATTATTAGGGTTGATTTTCAACGCCTTATCAAAAAGATCTTTGGCATTTTCGGCCAGCCAGTGTTGCCTTTCCGATTCTTCCTGCGCACTCAGTATTTCATTTAGGAACAGCCGGGCGGCAAAGGTGAGGCTTTTTTCAGAATTTTCCAACTTAGCAGACTCTCCATTATAAAATGCGTACAAAAGGAAATTATCGGCTGAATCAACCCAAAACCGCGAAAGTTGGTGAAGCAAGTGCAGCTTTTCTTCAGTGGGGTTGGACTTATCTAATTGATTTTCAATTTTTTGCAAATATGCTTGTTGCGTTCCGGTGAGCCGACTTCTGGATGCATTGAGCAATTCAGCAGTTTGCTGGCTATGGTGACCGTCACCGGTTATTCCTTCCGACGATGGCTGATTGATGTTGGGTAGATGCGTTTTCCCAAAGAAGAATAGGGACAACAGGAGTACAAGAGCGACTGCTACTAGCGACAGCTGGGATTTCTTCACTTTTTTTGGTGCAAAGTTAACCCGGCTTGTGGTTTGATTTCACTTCGCTCACGAATTCTTTGGCTGGTTTGAATGCAGGTATATAATGTTCAGGTATTTCAACAGCAACATTTTTCTTAATGTTCCTGCCTATTTTAGCAGCTCGTTTCTTAGTGATAAAACTTCCAAAGCCCCTGATGTAAATGTTCTGGCCCCTGGATAGACTGTCTTTTACTTCTTTGAACATAGTCTCCAAAGTAACCAATACATCCACTTTAGGAATGCCTGTTTTATCGGAAATTTGATTGATCAAATCTGATTTTCTCATATACCAATTTTTATAAAGGTGGGAACAAACCTAAATTAAGTTAAAATTTTGCAAATACGCAAGGAAAGATAATATATTATTTTCATGGGAAAAAAAATCCTTTTCAACCGCTCATCCCTGAAATGACCAACATAGATAATAAAAAAATAATATGAAAGGTGCCCTTAGAATAAAAAAATCCACAGCAAAGGGATCACCAGTGAAAACGACAGAAACTTATTTCACGAGGAGACTGCTGCAATGGCACCATCGGGAAAACCATCGTGAAATGCCTTGGAAAGGAATTCATGATCCGTACAAAATCTGGCTCAGTGAAATTATTCTCCAGCAAACCAGGGTCTCACAAGGTATGAGTTATTACCTCCGCCTCCTGGCAGCTTACCCTACTATTCAACAGCTGGCGGCAGCGCCCGATGCCGAGGTAATGAAGCTCTGGGAGGGACTTGGCTATTATACCCGCTGCAGGAACATGCTTCGTACCGCCCGCATCGTAGTGACCAATTATCAGGGGAAGTTTCCGGCCTCCTATGAAAAGCTCCTGGAATTGCCCGGTATTGGTCCTTACACCGCCGCAGCCATCGCTTCTTTTGCCTTTCAGCTTCCTTATGCAGTAATAGATGGGAATGTCAATCGGGTTCTCTCCCGATTTTTTGGCATTGATACCCCCATCGACAATACCGTAGGGAAACAATTATTTTCTCAGCTGGCCAGCCGATTATTGGATACCCGTGAGCCGGGTATCTATAACCAGGCAATTATGGATTTTGGTGCCACCGTCTGTATGCCTCAACAACCGGTCTGTGGTCTTTGTCCGGTAGAAAAAAAATGTGCTGCCAGGCAAATAGGGGAGGTGCATCGTTTGCCGGTGAAGGAAAAGGCAGTGATGAAAAAAATCCGTTGGATAGCCTATTTTGTATTTGACTATAACGGGAAATGGTGCGTTCAGGAAAGAACAGCCAAAGATATCTGGCAAAACCTGTTTGAATTTTATGCAGTAGAGACGGAGGGCGCCATGGAATGGAGTCAACCCGTTATTAACGAATGGTTGCAGCAACAGGGGATTCGGCGCTTTCAGTTGAATCATATCTCTTCACTATACACGCAAATGCT
>JBJTJJ010000123.1:0-3628 GCA_046095445.1 Sediminibacterium sp. | reverse complement strand
GAGCTACCGAACCAATGGGCGCAAAGGTATAAAATTTTTTTGCTCCATTTTAGTGTTATCGGACTGAACATTCGTATTTTGAGCAAAATTTCATTCCATGAAGAAATACCTTCTATCTTTTGCCTGCCTGTTGATATCTGGCATTTTATTGGCACAACCTTCTTCCTTTGCAATTGGAGAAAAAATAAAAGTCACATTCCCAGGTCCTGTAGACAGCAACACCAATGAAATGGGCGCTAAGCTTTTCAGTTGTTCCGGAAAAGATACTACCCTAAAATATTCAGCTCTTGCATTTGACCTCGCCCCCATGGGTTTGCAGGCCGAAATGGTGAGTTCTATGGGTGATGCACTTTGGGATCAAATGAAAAGCGGCATGCTACAGCAAATGGGCAATGTTGAACTGAAAAAAGATGAGATCGTTCAATTCAAAGGGAAAAGTTGCCTAAAGATGGAATTAGACATCAGCAAACTGGAAAGCAAAGAAATTAAGGGAAAGAGCTTATATTCCATCTCCTTTTTTGCAGGTTCGGTTCTCCATCAACTAAGTGTTACGGTGAACACCACTGAAAACAAACAAAAGGAAATAGATGAATTCTTCAACTCATTGGTGATAGAGCAGTAGTCCTTATTCTTGCAGTTTGAAAGTCTTACCATCAGGTAAAGATTTTGTAACTTTGCCCTTGCCCAAAAGGGCAGGAAGTTATGAGTGAAGAAAAGAGCCTGAATTTTATTGAAGAGATTATTGAAAAAGATTTAGCCGAGGGGAAGCATACCTCGATTACAACCCGTTTCCCTCCTGAACCCAACGGTTACCTCCACATAGGACATGCAAAAAGCATTTGTTTGAACTTTGGCCTTGCCATCAAATATGGTGGCGAAACCAATCTTCGTTTTGATGATACCAATCCGGTTACCGAGGAAACAGAATATGTTGAAAGCATCCGAAACGATGTAAAATGGTTGGGCTTTCAATGGGCAAGGGAAAGATATGCTTCCGACTATTTTGATACACTATATACTTATGCGGAACAACTGATACAACAAGGCGATGCCTATGTAGATGATAGTTCCCCTGAAGAAATCGCAGCACAGAAAGGAACACCAACCCAACCCGGACATCGCAACCAATATGCGAACAGAAGTGTAGAAGAAAATTTACAGTTTTTCCGCGACATGCGGGATGGAAAATATCCGGATGGCAGCCGTGTTCTTCGTGCAAAGATCGACATGGCTTCTCCCAACATGATTCTCAGGGATCCTGTTTTATATCGCATCAAACACGCACACCACCACCGTACCGGAAATAAATGGTGCATCTATCCGATGTATGATTTCGCACACGGACAAAGTGATTCGATTGAACATATCACCCATTCCATTTGCACCCTGGAATTCATTCCTCACCGTGATTTGTACAATTGGTGTATTGAAAAATTGGGCATATTTCCCTCCCGTCAATATGAATTTGCACGTTTAAATATGACGTACACCGTCATGAGCAAACGAAAACTCTTACAATTGGTGCAGGAAGGTTTTGTAACCGCTTGGGATGATCCACGTATGCCCACCATCAGCGGTATGCGACGCAGAGGATATACACCCGAAAGCATCAGGAATTTTTGCGAAAAAATTGGTGTTGCCAGAAGAGAGAATCTAATAGATGTAGGTTTACTGGAGTTTTGTGTAAGAGAGCACCTGAACCAGATTGCCCTTCGCCGCATGGTTGTATTCCACCCCTTGCGTATAGTGATAACTACTATGGGTGAAGAAGTAGAATGGCTGGAGGGAGAGAACAATCCCGAAGATGCCAATTCCGGCACACGTTCTATCCCTTTTACCAGGGAACTGCTGATAGAACAGGAAGATTTTATGGAAGTCCCTCCCAAAAAATTTTTCCGCCTGGCTCCCGGTCAAATGGTACGCCTGAAACATGCTTATATCATACGCTGTGATGAAGTCATCAAGGATGAACACGGAAACATCACCGAACTGCGTTGTTCCCATATCCCCAACAGCAAGAGTGGTGCTGACACTTCCGGTGTAAACGTAAAAGGTACGCTACATTGGGTAAGCCAAACACATGCAATTCCTGTTGAGGTGAGATTATATGACCGTTTGTTCAAAGTTGAAGATCCGGCAAATGAAGAAGGTAATTTCGTAGATCATATACATCCGGACTCGCAACAAATTCTATTGAATGCATTGGCTGAACCTGCCCTGGGAAATGACCCGGCAGATGCTCGTTTTCAATTCATCAGGATGGGTTACTTCTATGGAGATTCAGAAAGGAAAACAGGCAAACTGGTTTTCAACAGAACCGTTACCCTAAAAGATACCTGGGCCAAAGAAGCAGCAAAGAAATAATGAGGGGAAAGGGTTTCAAATGAAATTTATATGGACTTGTTTCATTCTTTCGCCAATCATTGGAAGCAACAACTAGCTGCTTCAATTTCCCAGGAAAGTATTCTACTTATTGCCATCAGTGGCGGCGTTGATAGTGTTGTACTGGCTCATTTGATGCAAAGAGCAGGATTTACCATTCAGCTGGCACACATGAATTTTCAGCTAAGAGGTGCCGAGTCTGAAAGGGACGAACAATTTGTTCAAGCATTGGCAAAAAAGTGGGGCGTTCAATTCTATAGTCGAAAAGCAGATACCATTCAATTTGCAGAAGAAAATAAACTTTCACTGCAGGAAGCAGCACGTGATTTGAGGTACCAATGGTTTACTGAATTACGGCAGCAAATAATTCATACGGGTAAACTTCAAAAACCTACCAATAGCTGTTGGATCATGACTGCCCACCACGCAGATGACAACATTGAAACACTGTTGTTGCATTTGATGAGAGGTACCGGACTGGAGGGATTGGCGGGCATACAACCCATTAGAAAAAATCAATACTTGGTGCGGCCTCTATTACCGTTTTATAAAAAAGATTTACTGAGCTATGCGCAGGAGAATGGACTCGCCTTTGTGGAAGACTCTTCGAATGCTACCGATCATTATACGCGGAATAAGTTAAGACATCAATTAATGCCTGTTTTACAGAACATATTCCCGGATGTTGAACAGCAACTAGCGACGAATATTGAAAGATTCAGAGAAGGATTGGACATCTACCGACAGGCAGTTGCCCAACATATTGATCGGATCAGTAATTGGCGGAATGATGAAAAACATATTTCAGTGGTGGGTTGGAAAAAAATGAATCCCCTGGCTACTTATACCTGGGAGATCATTCATCCATTTGGTTTTCATGCAGCACAGATTCCTGAGGTTATCAAATTACTGGAATCAGCATCTGGTAAGTATTGTCAATCAAATACGCATCGCATCATCCGCCACAGGGAACACCTTATTGTTGCACCTCTCGCTGAAAAATCCGCTTCACTAATAACAATTGATGGAACTGATACCAATGTTCTCTTCAGTGAAGGAAAAATAAGGATGGAAAAACTAAAAATCGAAAACATTCCAATCAATGCTGCTGTGAATGAAATTTATATTCCAAAGGATTCCATTCACTTTCCGCTGATTCTGAGGAAATGGCAACAAGGAGATTACTTATATCCTTTAGGATTGAACAAGAAAAAAAAGATCAGTCGGATGTTGATCGATTTAAAAT
>JBJTJJ010000122.1:0-1264 GCA_046095445.1 Sediminibacterium sp. | reverse complement strand
ATGCATGGTTGCGTGATTACTGCAGTAAGATCAGTAGTAAATACTTATTGATGCAACAATGGAGGAGAAGTACCTAAATGGCAGACTTTACAATTGAAGGAAGTAAACTAGCTAAAATCGCACACTAGAATTTGATCTCTTCATCCTGCTCATTGATGAAATGATATTCCACCATATGATTGCCGGTATTCGATACTGCCTTGAGTTTAATGCCATACTTTTTCCTCCAGCGGCGAACTATGGAAGTGAAAATTCCTTTCGTGAGGTAGGCATATACGATCGGATGCACAGATAAAATGAGTCGCTTGTGGCCGTGTGTAGACAAATAAGCAATTTTCTTTTCTATTTCATCTTCCAGCAATAGCGTGGACATGATTTTGCCGGTACCGCTGCATACCGGACAGTTTTCTGAGGTATTGATATTTACCTCCGGACGCATCCGCTGACGGGTAATCTGACACAGGCCGAATTTGGAGATTGGTAAAACGGAGTGTTTCGCTCGATCGGTTTTCATGAAACCTTCCATCGCCTCCTGTACCTTGCGTTTATTATCCGGAAGCTTCATGTCGATGAAATCAACCACAATGATGCCTCCAATATCGCGCAAACGCAATTGTCTGGCAATCTCTTCCGCTGCCTCCAGGTTCGTCTGTACGGCATTTTCTTCCTGGTTACTGCCCACACTTTTATAGCCACTGTTCACATCAATTACATGCAAGGCCTCAGTGTGTTCAATGATTATATAAGCACCACTGGGAAGATTCACGGTTTTGCCAAACGAAGACTTCACCTGCTTGGTAACACCAAACTGATCAAAGATGGGCATACCGTTTTGATAGAAACTTACGATATCTGCCTTATCGGGAGCAATGCGTTGGATATATTGTTGTGTTTCTGTAAAAAGAGCTTTGTCATTTACGACAACCCGGTTGAAATCTGCATTCAGTAAATCTCGGAGAATACTGGTTGTTTTGTTCTCTTCACTGAGGATACGAACCGGTGGCGTTGCATCGCGCAGATTTTCCTGGATTTTCTTCCAGGTTTGAGTTAGACTTAAAAGGTCCTGGTGCAATTCAGCCGTCGATTTGCCCTCCGCAGCTGTTCTTACAATTACGCCAAAATTCTTAGGTCGGATGGACTCAACAATCTTGTGCAACCGCTTTCTTTCCTCAGATGAATGAATCTTTTTTGAAACCGCAACAATTTCATTGAAGGGGGTCATCACCACAAATCGACCGGGAAGTGAAATTTCACAACTCAACCT
>JBJTJJ010000121.1:0-1492 GCA_046095445.1 Sediminibacterium sp. | reverse complement strand
GACCAATATCTCCATAAATTCGATCACGGTTTTGAACATAATTAATTTGTTCATAGTATGTGTAAGGATTGTACCAATAGTTGGCGCCATATACGCTATTGCGAGGGGCTGCTGCACTCCATGCACCGGGATTGCGACGGAAGTTCCAGGAAGCAATCGTACCGATAGGCGTCTTGAATTTAGAGAAATCGCGCAGAATATCAATATCCAAATTGCGGTGGAACCACTGGTTGAAGTTACCGGATGAATTGTTGGCATAGCCATCACCAAATTCACCATTGATGCGTTGATTGGTATAAGTTAAATTAGCATTGATGGTAAACAACTTTCCCAAGTCCATATTGAATGAAGTGAATAAGTTGTGACGAAGCGACTTGGTATTGGGCAATAAACCACGAATAGACTGATTCGTGTATGATACACGTAGATTCTGACCAGCACCATTGCTTTGCGTAAAGCTTACATTCGTATTGTTGGTGATACCTGTATTCCAGAAATCACGCACGTTATTCGGCTGTGCTACAAAGGAAGCTGTTTGACCGCTTCTACTATGTCCCGGAATAAACGCATACCAGGGAATATACTCACTACCATCAATTTTAGGACCCCAACTGGCGTCATCAGTGAAATCATGGTATTTTTTACCGTTCAATCCCTGCCACTCTGCTGGCATGCCGGCAACATAATTAAATGTCAACCAGTCGCCATCTCCTCCACCATATTCATCCTGGTATTTAGGAAGGAAGGCAGCTTTATCGAACATCAGTCCCTGATTTACCTCAATACCGATTCCTTTTTTACCGCCACCTTTGCGGGTAGTAACTACAATGGCACCGTTCACGGCACGGCTACCAAAAAGAGCTGTGGCGTTAGCGCCTTTCAAAACGGTAACATCTTCCACATCATCCGGATTGATATCGAATGAATTGGTTAGCGTACCATCTACCACATAAATAGGTGCCACATCAGTTAGTGATCCACCTCCGCGTATACGAAGGAAGCCCTGATCATTCAACTTAGCAGCACTTTGTCCGCGGAACTGAACACCAGCCACCTTTCCTGCCAAAGAATTGTTGAGGTTGGGCTGGCGAATTACATTCAGTTGATCAGATTTGATCACCTGAGAACTGAATGGAGTCGTTCTCTGCGACTTTTTCACGTTAAAGGCAGTAGTCACCATTACTTCCTGGAGCTCATCTGCCCTTGACTTTAAATCTACATTCATGTAAGCTGAAGAGGCAGATACTTCTGCATTATCGTGTCCGATAGCAGAAATAGTGAGCACAGCACCTTGTTTGACACGAATGCTGAAAACACCGTTGGCATCCGCCTTCACGATGTTCTTGGTTCCTTTTTCCTGAATGGTAGCATTGGCAACGGGGCCGCTAACATCCGAAACCTTTCCCTGAACTGCAACTGTCTGGGCATTTACAGCTGCTCCGAAGAACAACAGCAAAGCCAGCATGGGTACAATTTTTCTCATGTTGTTGGT
>JBJTJJ010000120.1:0-1156 GCA_046095445.1 Sediminibacterium sp. | reverse complement strand
CTACTGATTCATCGGCCACGAAACAACCATTGGTATTATTTATTCATGGTGGTCCGGTTGCACAGGATGAATTCGGATTTGACTTATATCGCCAGATTTTAGCAGGAGCAGGTTATACCGTAGTAGCAGTAAATTACAGAGGAAGTAGTGGCAGAGGTGCTGCTTATACCAAAAGCATCTTTGCAGACTGGGGCAATAAGGAAGTCAAAGACATTTTGGCCATAACAGAGTCACTGATTAAGTCCGGCCTTGTAGATTCCAACAGAATGGCCATCGCAGGATGGAGTTACGGCGGTATTTTGACCAACTATACCATTGCGACTGACAAACGCTTCAAAGCAGCAGTCAGTGGAGCAGGTAGTTCATTGACTCTTTCCTTTTATGGTTCCGATCAGTATGTAACGCAGTATGAAAATGAATTAGGTAAACCCTGGGAAAATCCACAGAAATGGTTGAATTTATCCTACCCCTTCTTTCAGGTAAAAAAGATCAAGACTCCTACCCTATTTATGGCCAGTCAGGCAGACTTCAATGTTCCTGTAATTGGTGCAGAGCAAATGTATCAGGCATTTAAATCGGAGGGAATTCCTACCCAGTTGATCATTTATCCCAACCAAAACCATGGAATAAGTGTTCCCAGTTATATCATTCATCGATTCAATGCACATATCAACTGGTTCAAAAAATACATGCCATGAGTATTTTTAGATCTTCCAACCATACAAGTATTTTCCTTTGCTGGGTAGCCTGGGCATCTATGATCACTATCAATGCGCTGGCCAATATTCTTCCTATCAATGGGTACAATACCGGTCAAATATCTGCTTTCTATCCCAATATGTTTGTTCCCGCAGGTTTCACTTTCTCAATTTGGGGTATTATATATCTGTTACTATTTGCCTATAATATTACGGTTACCATTTATCTGAGTAAAAGTAGTCTTGCCGGGCACACAGCTCAAGAATATATGCATAGAATCAACCGCTTGTACTGGTGGAGTTGTGTATTGAATATGCTGTGGATTGTTTGCTGGCATTATTTACAAGCAGCATTAAGTTTACTGGTGATGTTGTTGCTGTTACTGACATTAATCAGACTTTTCCTCAATGGTCGTAAAGGTATACGTATGTTTCCCTTGTGGTTGCAAACATTGCTC
>JBJTJJ010000119.1:0-3447 GCA_046095445.1 Sediminibacterium sp. | reverse complement strand
CGATGTATCTGTACAGCGGCAGATCAGCTTCTTCAGCAGCAGCGCGGGCAACCGCCAGACTTACCGCCAGGATGGCATTGGCACCCAGTTTTGATTTGTTGGGCGTACCATCGAGTGCTAACATTTCTCCATCGATGGCGGCCTGTTGGGTCACATCGTATCCATTCAGTACCGGAGCAATTTTTTCATTCACATTCTTCACGGCATTCAAAACTCCTTTGCCGGCGTATTTCTTTTTATCGTTATCGCGCATTTCAACGGCTTCGTGCATTCCGGTGCTGGCACCACTGGGAACAGCAGCTCTTCCCACTACACCTTCGTCGGTTACCACTTCGGCTTCTACTGTGGGGTTGCCCCGGCTATCCAATACTTGTCTCGCATGTACATCAATAATGTAGCTCATGAATCATCATTTTTAGTTGGTCAGAATACAATTTATTTGTGCCGCAAGGTAATTAATTGAAATTGGTTAGCGAAAAATAGGGGCAAAATCCTTGTAAAAGGCCGATTTTGTTAGCTTTCCTGCTATGGTTGTTGCGAGGTGAGCTGTCTAAATACATCTTCGAGTGATGATTCTTCCCGCTGGAAGGACAACAGCGTATATCCTTTTTGAACGGTCCATTGCATCAACGCCCTGCTGAGCTGTTCTGCATCCTGCGTGCTTATGCGGTAACGTCCTCCACCCATAGCAATTAACTGCTGAACGCCGGGTAATTCCCTCCATTCCTGCTCTGCCACTTCCTCTCGCAATTGAACTTCCAGGACCTGTCCGGAGTTTTCTTCCTGCTGCAATTGGCGAATTCTGTTATCGGCCACAACTTTCCCCTGGTGGAGAATGATCACCCGATCACAGATGGCCTCCACTTCCTGCAAAATATGAGAAGAAAATAAAATGGTTTTGTCAGCACCCTGCTTTCGAATCACCTCCCTGATTTCTACAATCTGGTTGGGGTCGAGACCACTGGTAGGTTCATCTAATATCAATACCGGCGGATTATGCACCAGTGCTGCTGCCAGTCCGACCCGTTGCTTATATCCTTTGGACAATTGTCCGCAACGCTTGTGTGCCTCGCGGGTGAGTCCGGTCATTTCGATGACCTGATTGATCGCTTTCTCCGGAGCAGGCAGGTGATGAACACCGGCTATGAATTGCAGATATTCCCGTACATACATGTCATAATACAGGGGGTTGGATTCGGGTAAATAACCTATTTTTTTTCGCAGTTCCAGCGGATGTTCCGCCACCGACAAGCCTTCCACCCAAATGGTGCCCGCATCGGGTTGTACGTAACCCGTAATCATTTTCAGTGTGGTGCTTTTTCCGGCACCGTTGGGACCTAAAAATCCGACGATCTCACCGCGTTGCAGTTCAAAAGACACGCCTCCAACAGCCAGTTGGTTACCATAGCGTTTTTGAATACCTGCAACAATAATGGACATGAAGTTGAATTATTGCCAAAAATACCGCAGAACCGTTGATTCATCGTTGATGAAAACAGATTCAGGGATAAAATAATGTGAAATTATCGATTGCCTGAACCAGGAGCATCCGATTCTTCGGGCAGGTGATCATAGGCACCCCGCAGTGCCAAAATGCCGAAGAAGATCATGCCCGCAGCGATGGGCAGCGCCACCACTGTAAATATTCCCCATTGGATCCAGGTGTCTGCGACGGGTTTTTGGTGTATTTCAGCAGCAGCGGTTCTAAGAAGAAAATACATGGCAACCGGACCCAGTGCTATCCAAAGAATGCCGGCATATCGCTTTACTAAATTCATAGAATAGTTGTTAGGGTTAGGAAGTAGCGTGTTGAGGTGCTTTATTGGAAAGATAAAGTACGCCAATGACAAAGCATACACCGGAAATAATGATGGGATATTGAAGTCCGGCGAGTTTGTCATCGGTTTGTATGGTAGTGAGTAAAGTGGCAATAAAGGGAGTGAGTCCGCCAAATACACCGTTACCGATGTGATAGGGCAATGACATGGAAGTGTAGCGGATGCGGGTAGGGAAGAGTTCAACCAGGAAGGCAGCAATGGGACCATATACCATGGTTACATAGAGAATCATGATGAACACCAAGAGTACCATTTTCCAATAGGCATCATTGCCCAGTTGGATGGTATATTTTTTTTCGGGATGCAGTGTTGTTTTCAGTCCGCCACTGTACGCTGTGTCTTTGATTACTTCCGTGCGAACAGCTCCGGATGCATAAAAATACTGGTGCGTTACTGTTCTGACTGTGTCACCTGTTGCGGGCAGTGGCACGAGGTTTCTCTTGATTTGTTTCAGGTCTGCCAATTCTATTTGTCCCTTGAGGTCGGATAATTGCAATAGACCTTTGAACAACACAGGATAAGTAATTACTGCCAGCAACATGCCTGTCAGCATGATCCATTTTCTGCCGATGCGGTCACTCCAGGCACCGAAGACCACGAAGAAGGGGGTGGCGAACAGGATGGCCCAGATGAGGAGGGTACGGGATTGGTCGAAATCTATTTTACATACATTTTCAATGAAGGACTGCGCATAAAACTGGCCGGTGTACCATACAACGCCTTGTCCCATGGTTGCTCCGAACAGTGCCAGCAGTACCATTTTCAGGTTGGTGGTATGACCGAAGCTTTCTTTAAGTGGGTTAACGGAGAGTTGACCGGCTTCTTTGATTTGTTGAAAGAGGGGTGACTCTTTCATTTTGAGACGGATGTAAACGGAGACGATGACAAGGAAGATGGAGAGGAGGAAGGGGATGCGCCAGCCCCATTCGTTGAATTTAGCGATGGAGCGGGTTTCGTTGGCATCGAGGGAGTGACGGGTAAGGAGAACGACGCCCAGAGAAACAAAGAGTCCGAGGGTAGCGGTGGTTTGAATCCAGGAGGTATAGAAACCCCGTTGGTGATCGGGTGCATGTTCGGCGACATAGGTAGCGGCGCCGCCGTATTCACCACCGAGTGCGAGTCCTTGCAGCAAACGCAACAATAGTACCAGCAGGGGTGCCAGGAAGCCGATGGATTCGAATGAGGGGATGAGACCGATAGCGAAGGTAGCGCCTCCCATGATGATGAGGGTGAGCAGGAAGGTATGTTTACGACCGATGATGTCACCGAGTCTGCCGAATACGATGGCGCCGAATGGACGAACGAGGAAGCCGGCAGCGAAGGTAGCGAGGGTGGATAGCAGGGCAGCGGTGGGATTGGTTTTCGGGAAGAATTGACCGGCGAGTACGGTGGCGAGACTACCAAAGATGTAAAAATCGTACCATTCGATGAGGGTACCGAGACTGGAGGCGCCGATTACTTTCCAAATTCCTTTTTGCTGCATGGTGTTGTTTGAATGAACGAAAGTCAACTTACGGCTTTTGTGTCATTTGGCAAAATACAGACAGCATAAAGCGAATAGGTGTCAAGCCCGGGAATACCTACTTTTTTCTTCCTCAATTTGTACCTT
>JBJTJJ010000118.1:0-3543 GCA_046095445.1 Sediminibacterium sp. | reverse complement strand
CTGATGCCATTCTGATCGTATTACCCAACCAGCTAAAACGATTACAAGAACTGTCAGACCAGAAGTTCCCGGATGTGGAAACAATCAAAAAAATCTACGGGGATCTCGCAGGATTTTTTCAGTTGCCTGCGGGCAGTGGTGAGGGACAGTCCTTTGATTTTGATCTGTCACTTTTCTGTTCCCGCTTCCATCACCCGCCCATTCGTGTAATGAACGTGCTGGAATTGCTAGAGAAAGAGGGACATCTCAGGTACCAGTCATCCATTTACAAGCCCGCACAACTCGTATTCACCATCGACCGGAACCTATTGCGCTCCCTGGAAGAATTCTATCCTTCCTATGCCAATCTTTTACAAACCCTGCTCAGAACCTATCCAGGTATTCTCGACTACAAGGTAAATATTTATGAAGAGCAGATTGCTCGTCTCAGTGGTATGCCATCGGCAACAGTCAGGCAACAACTGAAAAAAGTAGCAGAGCTAGGACTAGTCAACTATCGGGCTGCCATTGATTCCCCGCAGATACAATATTTATTCAACCGCGCACCGGCCGCTGATCTACACATCGATCTGGACAGGTACTTTGCCAGAAAAAAAGCTTTCGCTGAAAGACTGCAGGCAATGATCCATTATATCAACAATGAGCATACCTGCCGCAGTAAAAAGTTACAAGAATATTTTGGTGAAACAACAGCCACCGATTGCGGACACTGCGATGTTTGCTCGAGCAAGCAGAAAAAACCTGTTGACATTGCATTTGAACAGAGAGTGAAAAAAATACTTTCCCTCTTACAAACACCGCAGACAATGGAATGGCTGATGAATCATTTCAGCGATGAAGAAAAACAGCTGGCTTTGGAAACCCTGCAACATCTATTGCAGGAACAGCGAGTGATGCAGAACAACGAAGGACTTTTGCATGATCGATAAAGCAGATCGAAAGGAATCTGATTACATGTCCTCTTCTCTTTCCAACAGCAATATAGCACCCTGAGGAACGATGAAATATTTCTCCCCCTCATAAATAACTTCCGTGGCACCACTTACCAGAAAGATGGCGAGGTCGCCTTCCCTTGCCTGAAGGGGAACATACTTCACGCTTTCTTCCTCTGATTTCCAGGGCTCGTCTTCTACGGGCATGGGGATGGCATAGCCCGGACCTGTCTTGATGATCTTTCCCTGCTGTACTTTTTCCTTTTCATATACACCCGGTGGCAGGTAGAGGCCGGAGGAAGTTTTTTCATCCGGACTGGAGGGACGGATCAGCACCCGGTCACCTATTACAATGAGTTTCTTGAATTTGTTATCGGAAGTGAGCAACATAGGTCAATGATTGGAGCTGCGAAAATACGAGTTTCATGGCGAGTGAGGGCCCGATGGGCCGGGGAAAGGAGAACGCCGGAACGGCATGATTTTTGAGTTTTTAACAAAACATTGGAACGAGATGGAGGTATTTGGCATTGTTTTATCTTTATTTCACGTTAAATAAAAAGGATATGGAAGCAAAAAAGACCAAGATTCTGTTGTGCGAGGACGATCCCAACCTGGGAATGGTACTCAAAACCAATCTGGAACTGAATGATTTTGATGTTACCCTTGAAAGGGATGGCCGGTTAGGACTGGCAGCTTTTCAGCGGGAGCGTTATGATCTGTGCCTCCTCGATGTGATGATGCCCAACATGGACGGATTCACTTTGGCTGAAGAGATCAGAAATGTTGACCCTGATATTCCGCTGTTCTTCCTCAGTGCCAAAACCATGAAAGAAGATATCATCCAGGGATATAACCTGGGTGCGGATGATTATATCACCAAGCCCTTTGACTTCGAAGTACTCATGCTGAAGATCAAAGCCATTTTGAAAAGAAATGAAGAGCAAAACCGCGTGAGTGAGAATATTGAATTCGATATGGGTAAGTTTCATTTCAACCCGAAGCTGCGTGAACTGAAACACGATAGTCACACCCAAACACTGTCACCCAAGGAGAATGATTTGCTGAAAATGCTGGCAGAGCACAAGAATGACTTGTTACCCCGCGAGAAAGCATTGAAAAAAATCTGGGGCAGTGATACCTACTTCAACGGACGCAGCATGGATGTGTACATTGCGAAACTGCGCAAGTACCTGAAAGATGATCCCAACATTGAGATCGTGAACATCCATGGTAATGGATTCCGCCTGGTAGCTCCTTAGTAATTATCAACTAAAAAGATCGGCCTGTAACCCGCCGGGTTGTTGCCTGCCAATATGCGCATAGGCCTTGGCTGTGGCTTCCCTTCCTCTTGGTGTGCGTTGGAGGAAGCCCTCCTGAATTAAAAAGGGTTCATACACTTCTTCAATCGTACCCGATTCTTCACCAACCGCCGTAGCGATAGTAGTAATACCGACGGGCCCACCTTTGAATTTATCGATGATGACGGTTAGAATGCGGTTGTCCATTTCATCGAGTCCGTGTTCATCTACATTCAGTGCCTTCAATGCATGGCGGGTGATGCCCAGATCGATGGCACCATCATTCAGTACCTGTGCAAAATCGCGTACCCGACGCAACAGACTATTAGCGATGCGGGGAGTACCTCTGCTTCTTCCGGCAATTTCAGCAGCAGCTTCAGGAGAGATACGCACTTGCAGGATATCTGCACTGCGGTGAATGATTTTCTGTAAGACAGGTGCCGGGTAATATTCCAGTCTGGACTTGATGCCAAATCGGGATAGTAAGGGAGCGGTTAACAATCCACTGCGGGTGGTGGCCCCTACAAGTGTAAACGGATTGAGGTTGATTTGAATGCTGCGAGCATTGGGTCCGGAGTCAATCATGATGTCGATACGGAAGTCTTCCATGGCAGCATAGAGATATTCTTCTACCACGGTACTCAGGCGATGTATTTCATCGATGAACAGTACATCATTGGGTTGCAGGTTGGTGAGCAAGCCTGCCAGATCACCCGGTTTTTCGATAACGGGACCGGAGGTCTCTCGGATGTTGACACCCAGTTCATTGGCGACGATACGACTCAGTGTTGTTTTTCCGAGACCGGGAGGCCCATGAAATAAGATATGGTCAAGTGCTTCTCCCCGAAGTTTAGCCGCTTTGATGAAAATGATTAGGTTTTCAATGAGCTGTGGCTGTCCTGAAAAATCATCAAGTTCCCGTGGGCGAATGGCATTTTCAAATTCCTGCTCTGCGGGGTTCAGTGAAGCGCCGGGTGTATGGAGAAGGTCAGACATTGATTCAAAACTACTAAATCCGTTTCAACTATCTTTGGTAAAATAACAGGAAGATGAATAAAGTAGCGCTGATAGCGGGTTCCAGCGGATTAACGGGCGGTTTTTTATTGAAAATATTGTTGGAAGCACCTGAGTACCGCGAAGTGATTGCGTATGTAAGAAAGCGAACAGGACTAGAGCATCCCAGGTTGAGAGAGGTAGTAGTCGATTGGGAAAAATTAGATGCGCCGGTTCAGGCGGATGATGTTTTTTGTTGTTTGGGAACTACCATCAAAAAAGCCGGTTCGCAGGAGGCATTCAGACGAGTGGATTATGAT
>JBJTJJ010000117.1:0-1255 GCA_046095445.1 Sediminibacterium sp. | reverse complement strand
ATTTTGCGCCCTGGAACTAATGGTCAATCCACGGAGATTCACGAGATAAAAAAACAAGATGGCTGCACAACTAATCAATGCCTTGTGCATATCCGTCCAGTCAACTCCCGGAATCAATCTTGTAATATAGCCACTTCCAATCAAAGCCACTGCACTTAAACTGGCTGCATTGCTGATGAGAATTATACAATTCACCGCAAATGCTATACTGGGGTGATAGGCATAGGAAAATATTTTATAATAGCCGCCCGTAACAGGGTAACGGCTGCCGATTTCAGCATAAGTGAGCGCACCGCACAAAGCAATGAATCCTCCCAATATCCAGGCAGTAAAATAAACAGCCGGTGTAATGGCATAGCTCGCACTGGTTGCCGCTGACCGAAAAATTCCCATCCCGATCACCAACCCCACCACGATCATGGTAAAGCTAAAAAGATTCAATTGCTGCTTGGAAGACATACTAAATGAATTATGATGCACTAAATATAATATAGTTCCCCCAATGAGTGAGCTGATTTGAATAAAAGTTTACGACAGATTAAAATCTGATGCAACCTTAGACCAATTGTTCTTGCTACCTTTGAATAGACATATCAACCCTACTCATCATGGATATTCGTTTCAATGAACTACTGACCATTACCTTCACTTTGTTTGCAGTAATTGACATTGTAGGTTCCATACCCCTGCTAATATCATTGAAAGAAAGGCTGGGAGGTATTCGTTCCTGGCAAGCAACCCTTCTCTCAGGAGCCCTGATGATCGTTTTTCTTTGGGCCGGAGAACCTTTCTTGAAAATTGTTGGTCTCGACATTCACTCCTTCGCAGTTGGTGGATCGGTGGTGATATTTTTATTGGGATTGGAAATGGTGCTGGGACATGAAATTTTCAAGGGTGACCAGGATGCCAAATCCGGAACCCTGGTACCCATAGCTTTTCCAATTATTGCCGGAAGTGGAACACTCACCACCATCATGTCACTGAAAGCGAACTTCAATGAGATGTATATCCTTTCCGGAATCCTCATCAATCTGGTTGTTGTTTATATTGTACTTCGTTCACTCAAAATGATAGAACGTTTTCTGGGTCCGGCAGGACTCATGGCGGTGAGGAAATTTTTTGGCGTCATTCTGCTTGCAATAGCAGTGAAACTATTCAGTAGCAACATCGCCAAATTTGGAAAATAATACCAGGTAGCTAAGAAAAATAATACAGGATCCAGACAGTAACGGAACCCAGTAACGCCGCAAAAAGA
>JBJTJJ010000116.1:0-3456 GCA_046095445.1 Sediminibacterium sp. | reverse complement strand
GGCGATACGTGCTACCCGCTTGCAACATCTGTTTAGTTCCATGCACAGGCTCAATGCCAACACTTTCAGTAATCCCAAGACAACACAATTATTTGATCGCTATGCAACATATAATGGAAGCAATCCCTATCGTGCCCCCGGAATGCTCAGCATGATTTCGCACCTGGAACACAACGAGGGTAGTTTTTATCCGAAGGGTGGCATGATCAGTATTACCCGTGCTTTGTATCAACTTGCCTGTAAAAAAGGAGTACAGTTTCATTTTAATACACACATTACAAGGATACAACTGGAGGGTGGAAGAACTTCCGGTGTGATAGCAAATAATCAATTTTTTGCTGCCGATGTTGTCGTCAGTAATGTCGATGTGTATTTCACCTATCTCCGATTACTCCAACAACCGGAACAGGCAGAAAAAATTTTGAAGCAGGAGCGTAGTAGTAGTGCCATGATTTTTTATTGGGGGATACGCGAGAACTTTCCGCAATTATCTCTGCACAACATATTTTTTTCGGCAGATTACGAGAAAGAGTTTGACCATCTTTTCCGCTTGAAGACCTTATTTGATGATCCGACAGTTTATATCAATATTACCTCTAAATGTGAGCCCGGAAAACAGGCACCGGCCGGTATGGAAAATTGGTTTGTGATGATCAATGTTCCCGCTAATATTGGCCAAAATTGGGATCGTTACCGGCAAGATTCCCGCCACCGAATCGTGAAAAAATTAAGCCGGCTGCTGGGTACCGACATAGAATCACTCATTGTTTCTGAGTCAGTTGCTGATCCTGTCAGTATTGAGTCCCTCACCGATTCCTATCAGGGCTCACTGTATGGCACCAGTTCCAATTCACAGCTGGCAGCATTTTTACGCCATGCCAATTTCAGTAAACGGATAAAGGGTCTTTACTTTGTGGGCGGAAGTGTGCATCCCGGTGGTGGCATACCGCTGTGCCTCAGCAGTGCCGCTATTACTGCCGGGGTTATTGCACGGCAGGAAAACAAATCGGGTAATACCCGATGATTTTTAAATAAGCAGCATGACAACAGTTCAAAAAAATACGATTGCCACTTTGATTGCGGTCATAGTTCACTTGAGTGGTGCAATTGGAATGTTGTACAGCAGCCATGCTGATTGGTTCATCGGCATGACACCCTATAACCTGTTATTGATGATGGTTTTGGTTCTATGTACGCAGGAGGAAGCCAGCCAACCATTCTATTTTTTTATGCTGCTTTGCATCCTTGTTGGCATTGGAACGGAAATGATTGGTGTCAATACTTCGTTGTTATTCGGCAGCTATAGCTACGGAACCGCAATGGGAATAGGATGGCTTGGTGTTCCATTTCTGATAGGCGTCAATTGGTTTTTGGTAGTATGGTCATCCGCACAGGCGATGTTATTGTTGCACAGGCAATTGACCGGACTATCAGTTATGGCACCGGAAGTGGCTGAGAAATGGTTGGCCTGGTCGCTGGTAGTCGATGCTGCCCTCCTCGCCACAGCATTTGATTGGCTGCTGGAACCTGTAGCAGTACGTTTGGGTTACTGGAGTTGGGAGAATGGAACCATCCCTTTGTACAATTATGTCTGCTGGTTTGCCATCAGTAGTATTTTATTGCTGGTTTTCCGGAGGATGAAATTCCGGCAGGTCAACCAATTCGCTGTACATTTGTTAATCATTCAGTCCTTATTTTTTTTCGCACTGAGAATATTCTATCATCCATGATCTACGTATTAGTTGCATTCCTCACTTTTGTCTTGATGGAGCCCATCACCTGGCTGACGCATCGTTATGTAATGCATGGATTTCTCTGGTACTTGCACAAAGATCACCACCAGAAGGAGGAGGGTTTTTTTGAAAAGAACGATGCCTTTTTTCTCATTTTCGCAATACCCAGTTGGTTGTGTATCATGCTGGGCAGCATGAACCAGAATTACTGGGTGGTAGGCATTGGCTCGGGTGTTGCCATATATGGGTTTGCCTATTTTGTAGTCCATGAAATCATTATCCACCAGCGGTTCAAGTTATTTTCCCGCAGCAACAGTCGCTACATCAAGGTGATTCGATGGGCACACAAGATGCACCACAAACACCTGGGAAAAGAAGACGGTGAGAGCTTTGGTATGTTATGGGTAGCCCGCCGGTATTGGGATAAGGTGCGACAGGACGAGAAGTTGCAAAAAAACTGATTCAACTTTTTTATTCAGTCAATTGAAAGAACGCTACGACTATATTATTTCCGGTGCGGGATGTGCCGGCATGAGTGTATTGGTGCGCATGCTGCAGGACCCATTTTTTACCGGAAAGAAAATTGCAGTAATTGATGCGGCTGAAAAAAATACGAATGACCGGACCTGGTGTTTTTGGGAAAAAGGGACAGGTGTCTTTGAATCTATTGTATCGCATGCCTGGAGCCGGCTGAACTTTTATTCGTCCGATTATGCCACCAACAGAGAGCTGGCGCCCTACCGGTATAAAATGATTCGTGGGCTTGATTTGTACAATTTTGTGCAAAATATGGCGAAGGAGTTTCCCGGTGTCACCTGGCTCAAAGAGCGGGTGTCAGGCATTCTTCCTGAAACAGATGGCGCATCGATAGAACTTTCTGACAGAACAATTTCCGCACCGGTTGTTATCAACAGTATTGTATGGGAAGATACCCGCGATTTGGCTAAAGCTGCGGGTGCTCATCATTTGTTGCAGCATTTCAAGGGATGGCTGATCAATACGCAGGAAGATTGCTTTGACCCTAGCACTGCAACCTTCATGGATTTTCGGGTAAGTCAGGATGCCGGAACAGCATTTGTGTATGTATTACCTACTAGTCCCCGACAGGCACTGGTTGAATATACCTTGTTTACTGCTGATCTGCTGCCGCAGGAAGCGTATGATCAAGCGCTGCAGGAATATATTTCGAAGTATATAACGGGGATGTCTTATGAAACCCTGCATACAGAGTGGGGTGTGATACCGATGACAAATCTGAAGTTTCCCAAACAGCAGGGATCTGTTGTGAATATTGGATTGGCGGGGGGACAGGTAAAGGCAAGCAGCGGATTTGCCTTTCAGTTCATCCAGCGCAGGGCTGATGCAATTGTTGTGGCGATGAAATCGGGTGATACATCTTGCCACCGGGATACATTACAGGATAAAAAATTTCGGCTTTTTGATGGAGTCTTGTTACAAATTCTGTCAACAGGACGATTAGGCGGCGACCATATTTTTACTGATTTATTTCAAAAGAATGATGTGCAGCGGATATTTCGTTTTTTGGATAATGAAACGGGTTTAACGGATGACTTACGCATCATGTGGAGTGTTCCAACCGGCATTTTCCTTCCGGCGGCTTTGCGCGAGCTCAGGGGTTGAAATTGACTGCTAAGTGTTACTTTTGCAGCCCGGCCTCGTAGTACAATGGATAGTATAAGAGTTTCCGAAGCTCCAGATCCAG
>JBJTJJ010000115.1:0-1310 GCA_046095445.1 Sediminibacterium sp. | reverse complement strand
TTATTCCTTATTGGGATACAAAAAGGCATATCCCAAATTACCCTATGCTTCCCAGCTTTTTGGAAATACTCCTGAAGAAACATTTTTAAAAGCCAAGAAATCATTTGACATGGGTTTCAAAGCTGTAAAGTTTGGCTGGGGTCCATTTGGAAAGGGAACACTTGAGGAAGATGTGGCACAATTAAGAGCAGCCCGTGAAGGTCTGGGTAAGGATATTCATTTAATGATTGATGCAGGAACGGTATGGATTGATAATAACAACGATGCCGGCAAAAGACTAAATGCGCTTAAAGAAATAAATGCATATTGTCTTGAAGAACCTTTTATAAATGGAGAATTAGCAGCATACAAACAACTTTCTACAGCTTCTCCTCTCTGCCCGCTGGCAGCAGGTGAAGGTTGTCACAATTATGCACAGGCAGCTGCTATGATTGAATATGCTGGCCTGCGCTTCATTCAAATTGATACAGGGCGCATTGGTGGTATTACAGCTGCAAAACGGGTTGCCGATCTTGCCAAGGCAAAAGAGGTAACATTTATCAATCATACCTTTACCTCACACTTGGCGCTGAGCGCATCGCTTCAACCCTATGTCGGTATAAAAGATGATCTTATTTGTGAATATCCGGTTGAATCACAACAACTGGCGTTGGATATAACCAAAGAAAAAATACTTCCCGACTCAAACGGGTTGATTCATGTTCCTGATTTGCCGGGACTTGGCATGACGGTAGATACCGAAAAACTTAGGCCCTATCTGGTTGATGTAGAAATCAAGGTAAATGGAAATAATATCTATAAAACAACAGCACTTTAGAAATCGCGCCCGATATTTGAAAGCAGTTGATGTAGATGAGTTCTTGATTGAGGGATTAGAAAATCTGAAATAAAAATTTATTAATCTTTAATTATCATACAATTATTATGGTTAAAAATGATTTCGAAAATCAAGTTGCCATTGTAACAGGCGGAGCAGATGGACTTGGAAAAGCTATTGCCAACAAGCTTGGATTGCAAGGAGCTTCCATTGCCCTTTTTGATATTAACCCTACTCAATTGCAAAACACGACTGAATCACTGGTTGCACAGGGTATAAAAGTCCGTTCATTTGTCGTTGATGTTGCGAATGAAAAGGAAATCATTGATGCTGTTGATAAGGTGGAGAGGGAGTTTAATAAAATTGATATCATGGTGCATTGCGCAGGAATTGTTGGTCCAACAAGTACAAAAATTACAACATATTCAACTGATGAATTTGACAAAATTGTAGCAGTAAATTTGAAGGGAAGCTTTCTAATTACCAAATACAC
>JBJTJJ010000114.1:0-1214 GCA_046095445.1 Sediminibacterium sp. | reverse complement strand
TTTAGAACAGAAACAATCATCATGCGCTGGCGGTCCATCAAATATTTCTCTCCCTTCATCGTATTCATCTTGTCTTTTGTTGCTTTCAGCAGCAGGGGCTGGATTTGTTTCGCAATGATATCCTGCAAACTGTAACACGCGTAATCGGTCCCATCGCAAAACCCGATAAAATTCAACTGGTGCCGGGACTGCCTAAAACACGCAGTGGCAAAATCATGCGGCGCATTCTGCGGAAGATAGCCGAGGGAGAAACCGAGAACCTCGGTGATACCACCACCCTGCTCGATCCGGGTGTCGTGGAAGAAATCATGAAAGGAAAATTATGAGGCAGTGCGCTGCGCTTCCAGTTTGCTGATGGCCGGATGCATCACTTTAAAGAAAAGCGGTGGGAAATGTGCCAGTATCAACATGCCGGGATAACCTGTCGGCATCTGTGGTGCCCCTTCCATGTGCCGCAATACCTGAAATTTTCTGCTGGCCATATAATGATGGTCGCTGTGGCGGCTGAGTTCAAACAACATGATTCTGCCAATCACATGATTGCTGTTCCAGCTATGCCAGGGTTGCGGTCTTTCGAAACTTCCGGCAGCAGTGGGTTTTCTTTGTAACCCATAATGCTCGATGTAGTTAACTGATTCAAGCAACAATATTCCCATCAGCGCAGCTATCAAATAAAAAAGCAAAATTTTTCCGCCAAAAAAATAACCGATAGCAACAACGAACAGCAATTGTATCAGAGTATATTGTATCATCTCATTGTACCAGCTCAACACCTTCTTCCCTTTTTTCTTACACGACTCCCCGGCAATGTGCCAGGCACTGAGATAAGAACCTATAATAGTGCGGGGATAGAATGTGTAGAGCGATTCTCCATATCTCGCCGAAGCAGGATCAAAGGGTGTCGCTACATTTTTATGATGTCCCTTGTTGTGCTCTACAAAAAAATGCATGTACTGAGAAGTAAGCAAGAGCATCTTGGCCATGAACTGCTCAATGCGGTCATGGCGATGTCCTAATTCGTGGGCTACATTGATGCCAAACACACCGCAGAGCAGTCCCATTGCGATCACTCTTCCTGTCAGTGTCACCCAATCGAGTCCGGGTTCCTTCAAAGAGAAGAGAAAAGTTAGCAAGGCAACGCAATGCATTACCACGGTTTCGTACAACAGAAAATCATAGGCCTTGTCTGCCCGCGCAATCTCTTCCTCAGCAGC
>JBJTJJ010000113.1:0-1296 GCA_046095445.1 Sediminibacterium sp. | reverse complement strand
ACAATAATGTGTTTGATGAGACAGATGACGGAGAATGGATTACTTGTAATTATTTATCCTGGGCTGACCTGGCTGCCTATCTGGATTGGGCGGGATTGAGACCCATCACTGAACTCGAGTTTGAAAAAATAGGAAGGGGTCCTAATACGCCTGTTGTTGATGAATTTGGCTGGGGAGGTACTACAATTGTTGGATTAACGGCTCTTTCAAATACCAACCAAACCAATGAGGTATCGAATACCACCAATGCCAATGCGTTGTATGGAAACAATTTGACTTCAGGACCGGCAAGGGTTGGGATTTTTGCTACTTCGATCAGTGACAGAAATGCCGCAGGTAGCAGTTATTATGGAGTGATGGACTTAACCGGCAATGTTTGGGAGCAAGTGATTAAAATAGAAAATTCAACCGGAAGATCTTTTACCGGCACCAGGGGTGACGGACAACTTACAAGTAATGGAGATGCTGATGCATCTAGCTGGCCGGATTATACAGGTGCTTGTAAAAGAGGTGGGGGTTGGCTCACTATAGCGCAGCGATCCCAATTGTCCTCCCGGTATGGAGCAGGTCTTAATGGCGCTAACAGGAATGCTGAAACAGGCGGAAGAGGGGCGAGATAGATTGTTACTTCCAGTGGAGTTCTGTTATCTTAGAGGAGTTTGCAAGTTTACTTTCTGCTGCTTCATTTTATTACCTATGCAGCTATCTCTTGAATAGGGTAGTTAGATGCTGCTTATTTGATTACCAGCCGATTTTATTTTGTAATTCGGTCATCAAGCTATTATTTTGCACCCGGAGAGATGGCAGAGCGGTCGATTGCGGCGGTCTTGAAAACCGTTGACTGTAAAAGGTCCGGGGGTTCGAATCCCTCTCTCTCCGCAAGAAAAATTAAATGTTCGCCTCTGGCGAACATTTTTCATTGATGGAACAGGGGAAGTTTACGTCCCCGAGATACAACAATGAAAAATGTAAGGTATGCGTTAGCAGACCGAAACATTTAATTTTTCTTGTAGGACCCCCGCCCTGGAAGTCCGAGCGAAGCGAGGACAATCCCGGCTACAATCTCTTGCTGGAACACTTTCCTTTGCAAAAAAAAAAATGGCAGTGCAGCTGCAACACTTTAAACATTTGAGCCCCCCCGCCCTGGAGGTCCGAGCGAAGCGAGGACAATCCCTTTTTCCCATCTTGAAAGGATGAAGTCCTCTTCCAGAGCTATGAAACACAAAAAAATGGCAGCTCAGCTGCAACACTTTAAACATTTGAGCCCCACCGCCTGGGATGCTTTTTCTTTACTCC
>JBJTJJ010000112.1:0-2131 GCA_046095445.1 Sediminibacterium sp. | reverse complement strand
TGAATTGGCTTTCATTTTTAGTGGATGTCTAATCACCAAGTACATATCTGTACATAGCGATATAAGATTCATCTGCCACCTGGTTATCGGCAAGCCGTGTATATTGTTGTACCGCCTGCTCAGCTTTTTGTGCATTTTGGTAAGCATAGCCCAGGTACAAAATGGAAGTAGTATCAAAGGGGGTTTTGGTGGCGATCCACTTATTCTGATAAATTTGATCGTACGTCTTCACTGAAGTTGTGAAGAAATAGGATGCTGAATCCCAATTCTTGGCATTGAAAGTTCTCACGCCTTCCTGGAATGAACCCTGGTACAAATCAAAATAGCCCTGTGGTCCTTCGGGACCTAACTCATTTACCAATTTGTAAGAAGCGTCCATTTGCTGATATTTAGCAAACGCCTCTTCTGCTACTTCTTTGGCGTTGGGCGTTTTGGCACGCAGGGCAGGATTATTAAAGATGCCTGCATAGATCCTGGATCTCCAGTAATAGGTTTCTGCTTTCCCGGAAAACTTAGGATCGGTAATTGCTTTATCCACCTCTGCTTTGGCTTCAGCAATTTTTCCGCTCATCATAAAAAGCTGAACTTTTTTCATTTCCTGTGCCTGAAGGTTCCCTAGTATCAGGCAGCCAAGCATGGTGCTAAGAAAAAACTGTTTCATATAGTTGTTTTTAGGAGGGTTCTTGCGTTGTTTCGTCTAAATTAGAATTTTTGGCAGACTCATCTGATGAAGAAATTGTTTCATTTCCATTTTCAGCTGCAGCAGGTTCCTCTTGCTCTTCAATTTGAGAAATGGCGGCAATTTCGTCATTTTCATCGAGCTTGATGAGTTTTACACCCTGGGTGGCCCTACCCGCCTCTCTGATCTGCTGAATACTGGTTCGAATGGTAATACCCGATTTGCAGGTGATGATCAGGTCTTCCTTTTCTGTTACACTGAGTAATCCAACCAGACTACCCGTTTTTTCCGTTACGTTAATGGTTTTTACTCCCTTTCCGCCCCGGTTGGTAATTCGGTATTCTTCAATGGACGTCCTTTTACCAAATCCCTGCTCACTCACTACCAATACTGTTCGGGTTGGATCATCTTTGTGTACACAAATCATACCTACCACTTCATCTGATGCATTCTCGACTTCAATACCGGCTACTCCGATAGCACCGCGACCGGTAGCTCTCACTTTTGATTCGGGGAACCGAATGGCACGACCGGATTTAACTGCCATCATGATTTCCTGGTTACCATCAGTCAATTTAGCCATCATTAGTTCATCACCCTCAACGATGGTGATGGCATTTACACCCGTAGCACGGGGACGGCTGAAATCTTCCAGGGAAGTTTTTTTGATGATACCCTTTTTGGTACAGAGGATGATATAATGACTTTCAACGTACGCTTTGTCATCCAACTGATTTACATCGATAATCGCTTTCACCTTATCGTCTCCGGGGAGTTGAATGAGGTTTTGGATAGCCCTGCCTTTGCTTTGCTTCTCCCCTTCCGGAATTTCATATACCCGCAACCAAAAACAACGACCTTTCTCTGTAAAAAACATCATAGTACCATGGGTGGATGCTACAAAGAGGTGTTCCACATAATCTTCCTCCCTTGTTTTTGTACCGACAGCTCCTCTCCCACCTCTTCTTTGCTTTCTATATTCTGTAGCGGAAGTCCGTTTGATATAACCCATATGAGAAATCGTAATGACAACATCTTCATCTTCAATTAAGTCCTCTATCCTCATTTCATCAGCGAGGTACTGTATTTCAGAGCGCCTGTCATCACCGAATTTTTCACTTACTTCTCTGAGTTCATCTGCAATCAAATTATAGCGAGCTTCCTCACTATTCAATAAATGACGCAGGTGTTGAATATTACTTATCAGCTCGCGTATCTCTTCTACAATTTTATCCTGTTCCATACCGGTGAGTCGTTGCAAACGAAGTTCCAATATGGCTTTGGTCTGAGCTTCAGTAAAACCGGGCTCTTCCGTATAAACATCTGCTGGTAAATCTCCCAGAAATGCAGGATTAAGTATCCAGTTTCCTTCGCGGCTTTTTTCCATCAAAGATATCCTGGCTTCATCGGGTGTTCTGCTGGCTCGGATTAATGCAATCACTTCATCAATAT
>JBJTJJ010000111.1:0-6984 GCA_046095445.1 Sediminibacterium sp. | reverse complement strand
CAAAGGATCTTTCAATTGGAAAAAAGCTCTGGTACCATAGTAAATAAAAAACAGAAAGAGGGATGCATAGAGTAATCCCCCTGCCAATCCGAGCTCGGCAAAGTATTCAAGAAAATCATTGTGGGCATGTATCGGTACGATTAGTCCGTCATTATGTTCTCTCGAATAAGGGATAGAGGCCAGTTTCCAGTTACCAAAGCCACTTCCTGTGACAGGATGCTTGCGGGCATGCTCCCAGGCCGCCTTCCACAAAATAAAACGGGCTTGTGTACTTCCCTGTTCGGTATTGATAATATCCTCCAATCTTTTTTCCACTGTTCCATATCCACCACTCGATGCGTTAGAATCATTGTACGTGTACTGGGCATAGTTCGTAGCTACGCGGGAAGAAATAACAGAGATACTAATCAATACAATGCCCAGTAAAATACGTATGCCCAGAGCAGCTATCCTTTTTTCTTTGAAATAGGTAATAACTGAAATCAGCAGATATGCCAATACACTTCCTATGATGGCGACAAGTGCAGTTCTGGAATTCAGTAGGAAAATAGTGGTAGCTGCCAGAAAGAATACCAATGCATACCAGATGCGCCAAACATTTTTGTAGTAAAAAATTCCCATGAGTACAAAAGGAATCTTCACCGCCATTGCTGCAGCATAAATATTTTTATTTCCGGCATTGAGGCGCATAGTCAATACCAATTCAGCAAAAGAGAGCTCACCGCTCCCTTTGAAAAAATATAAAAGTGAAATAGCTGCCTGTACAAATAAGAAAAAGGAAACAACGCCGAGTATCCAGGGTATTAAATCTGACCGTCTGTAAAAGATAATGAACAAATGAAAGAAAGATACCATTGCCGTTGCCAATCTAACCAGACAAACAATGGTTTCAGTTGCATTGACTGCCCACACTATAGAAACGGTAGCTAATAAACCCAGCGCCAGGTAAACCCATACCAGTCGCAAGGAAAAAAGCTGTCGAATTGCTTCATTGTAGGTTTCCCTACCGATATAGATAATACCCACCGCAACTGCATTAACCAGCATGAGATAGAGCCACTGGCTGCCGAGGTATTCGATACCATCCCAGGGACCGATCCATTCTACGCACATGAAAAGAATCAAAAGGATGATGGGAATACGATGCAACCAATGGGTAGTAGCAGAGGTCGCAACCGGGTTAGCCGCTACAGCAGTATAGGTGGCGGGTTCTTTGGGATTGAATTTTTTATTTTTTTTCATGTGACGGGCATATTCGGCTGAAAATACACTTGATGTTGGAGTTACAAATTACATAAAAATTGGTACTACATTCCATACTGTTGAAAACCAGCGGGGAAACCATGGTAATGGAGGAAATGAGATACTAAATATGTAGTATCTTTGTTTCTTCAATTGGTTGTTGGTCCATGAAAAAAGAAAGCGAAGAAGATCTGGAAGCCAATCTGACCGGAGAGAATAATCCGGCGGAAGAGGCTGCTAAACCGAGGTGGTTCAAACGCATTCGGAAGGGTATCCTTACATCCACTGCTGATAAAAAAGAAACACCTGAGGGTCTTTGGAACAAATGTCCGGAGTGTAGTCATATTTGTACCACTTCAGAGCTCAAAGAAAACTTATTTGTTTGTCCCAAATGCAATTACCACCACCGCATAGGCAGTCTGGATTATTATGATCTCTTGTTCGGTGAAGATCAGTACACTGAGTTGTTCGATAACATTCGCAGCAAGGATGCCCTTGGATTCACTGATCTCAAATCTTACCAGAAGCGTCTCGATGACATACATGCCAAAACCGATTTGCATGATTCGATGCGTGTGGCTACCGGCAGTATTGCAGGAGAAAAAGCAGTAGTGGCCTGTATGGATTTTGAATTCATCGGTGGATCATTGGGAAGTGTAATGGGAGAAAAATTCAGCCGTGCTGTAGATTATTGTATCCAACATCGATTGCCCTATATCGTTATTAGTAAAAGTGGCGGGGCGCGTATGATGGAAAGTGCCTTCAGTCTCATGCAGTTGGCAAAAACCAGCGGTAAATTATCTCAACTCAGTGATGCTACTTTACCTTATATCTCTGTATTAACTGACCCAACATTTGGTGGTATTTCTGCCAGCTTTGGCATGTTGGGTGATGTTAACATTGCGGAGCCGGGTGCCTTAATCGGATTTGCCGGTCCGCGGGTAATAAAGGAAACAATTAAACGTGATTTACCAGAAGGTTTCCAGAGAAGTGAATTCCTGTTAGAGCATGGCTTCCTCGATTTCATCGTTGAGAGAAAAAGCATGCAGGAAAAACTGGCACAACTCATCCGGCATTTCCGCCAGTAATTTCACACAAGGTTTGATTCATCCATCATTTATTGATCTTCTTTTTTTCCGCAGCAGTTTATGGCACAGGAAATGAATAACCGGCAGGCATATTTCAACTACCACATTGATGATAAATATGTGGCAGGAATTGTTTTGCTGGGATCGGAAGTAAAATCAATTCGGGAGGGCAAACTCAGTTTTCAGGACTCATTCGGATTCTTTGATCACGGCGAACTATGGTTAAGGGGACTTTATATTGGGGAATATTCAAAGGGAACGACAAACAATCACATTGCCGTTCATGATCGTAAACTCTTGCTGGGCAAAAAGGAATTAAAAAAATGGGAAACCCGCATGAAAGAGAAGGGATTGACTATTGTTCCCTTGCGTGTTTTCTTCAATGAAAAAAATTGGGTGAAAGTGGAAATCGGACTGGCACGGGGCAAAAAATTGCACGATAAACGCGAGACGATCAAGACGCGGGAAGTTACCCGTGAGATCAAGCGCTATCTCAAATAGTAGGCTGCTTTTTAACGAGTTACTCGATGTATTTTCTTTTTGGCTCCTCCTTATATTCCATCTGCTCTAATAATGCTTCCGGTGTAGGGTTGTTGGTCAATGCCTTGGCCACCTGAAACAATACGAGGAAAATAACAAGTCCGGGAATTAATTCTTGCCACCGAAGCCAATAGCCCCACCAGTGATAAACTGTTCCTTTGGAAGGAATAGAGGCCTCATAAATAACTTCCACCTTATCACCTTCGCGAAAGTTGTGCAATACGTAAAGCGCATTGATGCGATATTCCTGATATCCGGTGTGGTAGACAGCAAAAGGCTGTGGGGGACCTTCTTTGGATGGCAGGAAAGTTATAGTTGCCGGAACCCGCTCTCCGTCGAAGAAGTCAGGTTGACGGGTAGTTATCAGATAGGCTCCGTAACAAACCAGGAATAATATGACCAGGGTGCGCGTCAGTGGGTAATGTTCATGCGAAGTTACAACTGTGGCTTAGTTTGCCAAACTCCTAAAGTCCACAGGTACCAACTTACTTACTCCCGGCTCTTGCATGGTCACCCCATAAATAACATCCACGGTACTCATGGTTTGCTTGTTGTGGGTTACAATGATGAACTGAGAGTTGTCACTAAACTTTTTAATCATTTGTGTGAACTTTCCAACGTTGGCATCATCCAGCGGTGCATCCACCTCATCCATGATACAGAAAGGAGCAGGCTTAATCAGATAGATAGAGAATAAAAGGGCTGTAGCGGTGAGTGCCCTTTCTCCCCCACTCAGCTGGGTAATTGACGATGGTTTTTTACCCTTGGGTTTGGCGATGATTTCAATTCCGGTTTCAGCCAGGTTATCCGGATCGATGAGCATCATATCGGCGGTATCTTCTTCCGTGAATAACGCCTTGAATACGCGTTGGAAATTTTCCCTCACTTGATGAAAAGTATCAAGGAATTGCTGGTTAGCAGTAGCTTCCACTTCATCAATGGTCTTCAATAAACTTTCTTTAGCAGAAACGAGGTCATTCTTTTGTTCCAGGATGAACTCATAGCGTTTCTTCATTTCAGTAAATGCTTCGATGGCGGTTGGATTCACATCACCCATATTTTCCATCCGCTTGCGCATCCTGTCTGCTGTTGCCTGCAGCTCTTCCTGAGGTGTTTCAGTTGTTCTACCCTCTTCAATAATGTCATCGAGGTTGATCCTGAATTCAACTTGCAAGCGTTCCTTCATACCCGCCAGTTGTAACTTTAATTCATTCACTTGATCTTTTAGCGCTTGTATCTGCTGGTCTACCTGGTCTTTACTCTTAATTCTCGCTCGCAAAGCTGCTTCTTTGTCCTGCATGGTATTGCGAAGGACATAGAATGCCTGGTCTGCTTCATTCAATTTTTTCTCCTCTGCCTCTTTGCGAAGAATCATTTCCTGAAGAGTAGCGATGGCACTTTCCAGTTGTGCAGTACTCTCACTTATAGAGGTAACTGACTCTTCCAGCAAAGCTTTGTTTTGGGTAATCTGATTTTCCAGATCGCTTAGCTGGTCTTTCTTGAAAGAGAGTTCTTGCTGCAAACCACCGATTTTACTTTGTTGGCGTGTCAGCAACAAATTACTTTCGTTCAATTGAAAAACGTGCTGGTTATATTCCTGTTCGGACTGTTGATAATCGGCTTCAACGGTTTTCAGTGATTCACCGGTTTGCTGCATTTCTTCACTCAGTTGAGTTAGCAAGTCGCGGGTCGCTGCAATGGCTGATTGCTCTTCTTGACCTCTTTTTTCCAGTTCCTCCAGTCGCTGTAAAGCATTCTGTGAAGTAACCTGAAGGTTCTCCATTTTATTGCGGGCAGCAAAGAGCTCATTGGTAATACGATTGATCAACTGCTCCGACTCACGTATGGCTTTCTCTTTCAATTGATCATTGAAGGCAATCACTTCCTGGTGTTTGGCCTGAATATCTGATTTGAGTAAGTTAACGACGGCTTCCTGATCGGAAATCTCTTCGGCTAATTTTTCCAGGTTCTTGACCCTTCCGATTTTTTTACCCTCGAACAAGCCGATGCTTCCACCCGACAGGGTGAACTTGCCTCTCACATATTTTCCTGTTTTTTCAAGAATAACTGTATCCCCTGAACCTGAATGACTGAGGGCAGATTCATCTTCAGCAATAAAAACATGACCCAACAGATATTCTGCAAGACGAGCATATTTACTATCTACTTCAACAACTTCCAGCGCAGGTTTGGTTCCTGCAGGCTGGGTGACAGTTCTTGATAACTGATTAAAGGCATCGAGTAGAAAGAAATTTGCCTTCCCTTTCTTTTTTTCGTCAAGTAGATGCACTGCCTGTAAACCCTCCTGGAGATTAGCGGTGACATAATAGTTAAGATAGGGTTCCAGGAGATTTTCTACTGCTGTGCGGTATTCTTCTTTTACATAAAGAATATCAGACAAAACCGGGGCACCATGGTTCCACTCCGGATTGTTGTGGAGGAATTTAATACTATCAGGGTAACCCTCCATGGAATCAATCAGGCTCTTCAGAAGGTTGTACTCATTTCTTTTGGCATCCAGTTTACGGTTTTCCTCATTTAGCTCATTGCGTAGTGCTTCAAGTGCAGCCTGGGTATCAAAGATCAAAACCTTAGTGAGTTCATGTTGCTCCTGCAAATCTTGTAACAGTTGACGTTGGTCTGTCAGTAGCTGATCCTTTTCTCCAGATTCTTGTTGCAAATGTTGTAACTGCTGTTCACGCAGTGTTTTCTCATCGTTCAATTGCTGCAATGTTCGCTGAATATTAAGAATGGAAGTATCCGCTACTGCTACTTTCTTTTCAGCATCAAATTGCTTGAGTTGGAGTTGCTGGAATCTGCCGCGCAACTCATCCAGACCGCTGCGTTTTTCGTCAAATACACGGCGCTTTTCTTCCATACCGGACTGACCCTGCAGCACCAGCTGTTGCATTTCCGTGAGTCTCACTTCTTCTTCCGACAATTGTAACTGGGTGTATTCGATAGAGTCACCTATAGTGGTCAACTGACCGGTTGCTTTCTGTAAAAAATCTTGCAAGCCCTTTTCTTTCTCTTTGAGGTAATGCAGTTTTTGAGTTGCCAGGTTCTTATCATTCTCCCCGGAACGCAATTCCTGTAAAAGCAGATTAAAAGCCTGCTGCATGCCCTGCAATTCTCTTTCCTGTTGAATGAAGGTTAATTTTTCCTGTTCCTGAGCTGCTTCTTCAGAAGCGATAGCTGCTTCCAATTGAATTTTATTATCCTGAGCTGCCTCCTGTTGCTCAGTTAAGGAAGAATAGTTGGAATGGAACCCTTCGAGGGATGCTTTTGCCAATTCTATAGCAACTTCACGGTATTCCTTTTTTAGTTCATAATATCTTTCCGCCTTGCGTGCCTGGCTCTCCAGTGATTTTAATTGGTTGTTGATCTCGAATAATAAATCTTCAATACGTGCCAGATCTTGCTCCGTCGCATCGAGTTTGTTGCGGGCTTCTTTTTTCCTTGTCTTGTAGATGGTTATCCCTGCTGCCTGTTCGAGCATGCGCCGACGGCTATTGTCTTTGTCTTTGATGATATCATCCACCATCCCCAATTCTATAATGGCATAGCTATCGGTACTGACACCGGTATCCAGAAACAGATTGTGGATGTCTTTCAGTCGACAAGCCACATCATTTAACCTATATTCACTTTCTCCATTTTTATAAAAGCGGCGGGTAACTGTTACTGTGTTGAATTCAGTTGGTAAAAGATTCTTGGTATTTTCAAATGTAAGACTCACTTCTGCCAGTCCTGAAGCACTTCTTGTTTTACTCCCGTTAAAAACCAATGCCTCCAGGTTCTCACTGCGGAGGGCTGAAATTTTCTGTTCACCGATAACCCATCTAATGCTGTCAATGATATTGCTCTTCCCACATCCGTTGGGTCCGATGATACCGGTGATGCCCTCATCAAAGCTCACGATAGTTTTATCAGCAAAACTTTTGAACCCCTTGATTTCTAATGATTTTAATCTCACAATTACCTTATTTATGTACCTGCGAACATACACGAAAACAGCTATATAGACATGAGAAAATAATTGCCCTGTGCATAAACGGTGGAGAAAATATGTGCTTCAGCTACTTTTATTACGTATTATTTTACTATATAATTG
>JBJTJJ010000110.1:0-1523 GCA_046095445.1 Sediminibacterium sp. | reverse complement strand
ACCTATGCATGCCGAGATTTGCACCTTTGGGAGGCACAGTTGGATGATAGTCCAAAGAGTGCTGCTTTTCACTGCTTTCATAGCATTGCAGATGGTGCGGCTATTTGTACCGACGAACCCATTGATGGTAAAGGACCTCTTCAGGGTGAGTTATATGAAATGCCCCTGGAACGCAAAGCACCCGGAGTAATCTACCGTGAACCGGTTAAAGAACCACTCCAAACGGGAATCAAAGCCATTGATGCGATGATTCCCATCGGTCGCGGACAGCGGGAGCTCGTAATCGGTGACCGTCAAACCGGTAAGACTGCCATCTGTATTGACACCATCATCAACCAGAAAGAATTTTACGAAGCAGGTCAGCCGGTATATTGTATTTATGTAGCGATCGGACAAAAAGCAACTACCGTTGCAGGTGTGATGAAGACATTGTCTGACAGCGGTGCTATGGCTTATACCACCATCGTTTGCGCTTCTGCTTCTGATCCTGCTCCACTGCAGTTCTATGCTCCATTTGCCGGTGCTGCCATCGGAGAATTCTTCCGCGATACCGGTCGTCCTGCTTTGATCATCTATGATGACCTTTCGAAGCAAGCGGTTGCTTACCGTGAAGTTTCTTTGTTGTTGCGTCGTCCTCCGGGTCGTGAAGCATATCCCGGTGACGTATTCTACCTGCACAGCCGCTTACTTGAGCGTGCTGCCAAGGTAATCAACAACGACGATGTGGCTAAAAATATGAATGACCTACCTGCATCTATACGTCACATGGTAAAAGGTGGTGGCTCACTTACCGCTCTACCCATCATTGAAACACAGGCAGGTGACGTATCTGCTTATATCCCCACGAATGTGATCTCCATCACAGACGGACAAATCTTCCTGGAAGGTAACTTGTTCAACGCCGGTAT
Organism: Sediminibacterium sp.; assembly: GCA_046095445.1. Taxonomy (GTDB): domain Bacteria; phylum Bacteroidota; class Bacteroidia; order Chitinophagales; family Chitinophagaceae; genus Sediminibacterium. The sequence goes on along the minus strand of JBJTJJ010000110.1, from coordinate 615 downwards.
TCGTCCTGCTATCAACTTGGGTATCTCTGTAAGCCGTCTGGGTGGTACTGCGCAAATTAAGTCCATGAAAAAAGTAGCCGGTACTTTGAAACTTGATCAGGCATTGTACCGTGAGTTGGAGGCCTTCTCCAAATTCGGGGGTGACCTTGACCCAGCTACAAAGAATGTAATTGATAAGGGGGCACGTAACGTGGAAATTCTGAAGCAGGCACAATATTCTCCTATGACCGTTGAAAAGCAAGTAGCCATTATCTATCTCGGTTCACAGGGTCTGTTGAAGGAAGTAGCAGTGAAGAAAGTGAAGGAGTTTGAATTACAGTTCCTGCAAGAAATGGACAGTAAGCTTCCACATGTATTGGCTGAATTCAAGAAAGGACAGTTGAATGATGCCAGTCTGGCTGAAATGGTTGAATTGGCAAAGGGCATAACTCCACAGTACAAGTAAGAGGTCAATTTTTGCATCAATATAGGCCCCGGCGAGTAGCCGGGGCTTTTTTATATCCCATAAAGTCACTGAAAATCAAGGTATAAGAAGAATTTAAAAATTAATTTGGTTTATGATATAAACTAATCTATGTTTGTGTTGTTAATGTAGACCCAATGAAAAGTTGTTTA
>JBJTJJ010000109.1:0-3594 GCA_046095445.1 Sediminibacterium sp. | reverse complement strand
AACAGTAGCTGAGAAAACAGAAGCCCTGAAATTCTCCCTGCTCCAACTGGAAGCCACCGAAGTAGAACTCACCAATAACCTGGCATTCCGGGAAAGAATGATCAGCATAGTAATGCATGACCTGAAATCTCCCCTCAACTTCGTCCACAAAATTGCCGCCTCCCTCTACGAGTCCAAAACCAACCTAAATCCTTCTGATCTGCACCGCCTGAGTTTTGAACTCTACCAGACGACTTTCGATATCAATAACTTCGTGAACAACCTGCTGCAATGGCTCAACAGCACCAAGAAAAATATCAAGCTTTCCTATACCACAGAAAAACTCAACGATTTTATACGTTCCAACTGCGCAGTGTATTTCAAAATTGCGGCAGAAAAGAAATTGGAATTTAACCTGCTGTCTGCAGATGACTTTAGTATAACAGCAGATTTTAGTTTGCTTTCCATCGTATTGAGAAACCTCCTCGACAATGCCATCAAAAATACCCGGGAAGGAAAAATCGAAATTTCAGCACATAGTGATGAACGACTTCAATACATTATTATTTCAGATACCGGATCAGGAATTGCACCCGATAAAATAGTTGAACTTGAAAGCGGTGTCATCACCAAAAAGACTTCAGAGAGCACACAAATTGGTTATCGCATCGTTTATGATCTAATGCAAAAAATGAAAGGCAGCATTCATATCAAAAGTGCTCCTGATAAAGGAACCCTCATTACACTTCACCTTCCTGCACAACCTTACATTCAGTTGTAACAGCCGGCGGGCAATTAATGATAAAGTTTCTCCCACAGTAAAGTAAGATAGTAAATCAGATAATGCTGTGCTGTCGTGCCAATTCCAACAACTCGACCATATTATTATGTGGGATCTTCAACTTCTCAAATACTTTTCCCTTGTAAGTTGAAACAGTAGATGAATTAATGCTCAATGAAGCTGCTATCTCTGTAATACTTTTTCCACTCAACATTTCTTTGGCAACCTGAAACTCCCGATCACTCAACTGATCGAAAGGATTTTCAGACAAACCCGTAAAATAAGTTTCCGCAATAGTTTGTTTCAGACTATCGCTCATGTACACGCGATTCACGAGTGCCTGTTCTATGGCTTTAATAATTTCCTCGTTTTCAGATGACTTGTGCAGAAATCCTTTAATTCCCAACTTAAAGAAACGCTTGGCATATACGTTCTCATCATTCATGGTCAGTACGATGATAGCAGTCTTGGGATAATTGGTAGTAATGTAATGGATCAATCGAATCGGATCACTATCCGGCATGTTGAGATCCATCATGATCAAATCCATCGATTTGTTCCGCAGGATCTCCACTGCTCTTTTTTCATTCTCGGCTTCCTCAACATCAGCGTCCTTAAAATGACGTGTGATGATGAGCTTAATACCGGCCCTCACGACAGAATGATCATCAATCAACAAAAAGTTCAGCATACCCGACAACTTTTAATACTTATGCAGGCGTTATCATTTGCACTATCACTTCAACTTATTTAGTTGATCCTGTTTCGAACAGGATGATACTACTCTTCCTCTTCTTCTTCAGGAGGCAATGGATTTCTTCTGGAAGGAATCACCATAGATTCATCATCACTTAAGAATACCCAAAAATCATGCAAGGAATAAATATCACCGGGAGTTTTAGGCCCGTTGTGCTCTCCATTTCTCTCATAAGAACCCAACAGGGTTGCATCGTAGCGAATAGCATTTAATTTTTCCGGTAAACTCAATTCTTTGAATTGCTCAATTGTCATAACTTACTTATTTGAAACTTCACGCTTGATTGTCTTCATTACCCGAACCGGCAAAATAAACCCGAAAATGTTCAGACGACTTCAATGATTCTAACATCTCAAGTCCTAATGGCTTGCTGAAAAAATCAACCACTACCGGAAACTTTTTTGCCTGCTCAAAGTCCTGTGGGTCGATGGTAGAAGATAAAATAATGATCTTGGTGCCGGGCAATTTCTCTGCATAAGCAGGAACAAATTCTTCCAAAAACTCCCAGCCATTCATCACCGGCATATTGATATCCAATAAAATTAACTGCGGTGCTTTGCCGGTCGTATCTTTCTCTTCCAAAATCTTATCCAGGTATTCCAATGCATCTTTCCCATCTATCGCCGTGTCAATCTGCTCAGTGAAAGAAACACTGTTCAGCATCAACTCAGATATAGTCAATGACAATGCATCATCGTCTACACACAAGACTTTTTTAATCATTGGCCGATGCTCGGTTGTATTCATTTGTAACAAGCCATTTAAACAGTTGTTGAGTAACGCAGAAAGTAGGTATAGTAGACAATGTCGAAACTTTCCAAAAAAATACCCCCCTCATTGGTCCCCAACAGAACACTATTAGTGCTGTAAAATAGGCAAAAATGACGAAATCAGTTATTTTTTCCCTCATTCCGGACGGTTGTGCGGGGTATCCGGTCCCAAATTACAGATCCCTTGCCTACAAGCAAAAGCCATGCCCCTTTAATCATAGCGAGGTGTGCGAGTACAAAAAAGGTGGGCCAAATTAACAATCTACTAACAAACCCAAGCGGACGGAAATGCCAATGTATAGCAACTCCGACATAAACAACTACCTGCAAAAACAAACACCAGGTGTAGAAAGGATGAACTGAAATCAAACCAGCATTCGATACCAAAATAAAAAGCAAACAATAGGGTGCAACCAGGGCTCTCAACCACCTATGACTAATCACCTCCCACCAAAATAGAGCAGGCCAATTGCGCCTGCCTCTCCCCAGTAAACGCAGTGCAGACTGCACAGAACCTGTTGCAACACGTACACGTCTTTTGAATGCAAGCGACACGTCAGCCATCTCCTGCTCATTGCTTGTCGCCGCCGGTGCATAAGCAATGGTGAAGCCTTTCTCCGTTACCATCCAACCAATTTCAAGATCATCTGAAATACTATCTTCCGCCACAGGCGTGAATAAAGATGTTCTTATGGCATACAACTCACCGGCTGTGCCTGTCACTGAATACAAACGGCCTTCCCATTGTTTGATCCATGACTCATAGCGCCAATACATAGTTTCTCCTGCAGATTCCTTACTGCCGGAAAAAACTTTCTTTTCTCCAGCCACTACCCCAACACTTTTCATATTCCCCGCTTCCATCAATCGTTGCAAACTATCCAATGCCAGCATGGCATTGGCATCAGAAAAAACAACCCACTCCGTTTCAACTTCCGGCAATACCCGTTGAATAGCATGTAACTTACCCCTGCGCTCTGGCTGATAAAAAAGTTGTACAGATGGATACTCTTGTATCAATGTGTTACTACCATCCGTTGACCCATCTGTCACCACCCAAATCTTTAATTTATCCGGGGGATAATTTAACGCGAGGGCATTGTCTAATTTAGCCCGCAAACAATTTTCTTCATTGTAGGCGGCAATCAACATGGTGATAGTTGGCCAGTTCCCTTGAATTGTTGGCGGCTCAGGATAACCTCTTTGCTTCATTTTTACCAGCAGAACCAATAGCAGCGGATATCCCAGATAGGTGTACCCGAGAAGTACTATTGAACCCCAAAAAATATATTCCATCCATTGCATAG
>JBJTJJ010000108.1:0-13252 GCA_046095445.1 Sediminibacterium sp. | reverse complement strand
GTACGTTAGAGTTCTATACGCGGACCAGCAGTGATCTTTTAATCAGTCAATCCATACCCAGTGTAAATGGTGTAACCAGTATAACGGTGAACAGCGGTGCCATTCGCAACAGTGGTTTTGAATTGACGCTTTCTTCTATTAACCTGGCACCCAAATCTGCCCGTGGTTTGCGCTGGACAACTGATTTCAATGTCACCAGCAACAGAAACCGCATCACAGAACTTGATCCGGCGTATCCTTCAGGAAGTTACCTTCGCCGCATCGGGTATGATTTCTATACGCATTTCCAGCGCGGGTATGCAGGAGTTAATCCGGAAAATGGTGAAGCGCTTTGGTACACGGATGAGTCAAAAGAAGTTACGACCAACGTTTTCACTACTGCCTTGCCGAGACTTGCTTACGGTAGTGCATCACCCAGATTCTATGGTGGTATCACCAATAATTTTAACTACCATGGTTGGGGGCTGAATTTCCAGTTTTTTGTCAACTGGGGCAATTCTATCTATGACGAATATGGCTATCTCCAAAAGACGGATGCCAATCTCGGATTCTCTGACCAGAGCAATGGTATGAGTCGGTATGAATTTGCCAGAAGATGGACTACCGTTGGACAGAAAACAGATGTACCCAAGCCGGTATTTCTGGGAACGCAATCTTCTTCGGGAAGTTTCGAGAGCAGCCGCTTTTTGTACGATGGAAGTTATGTTCGTCTGCGTGACCTGACCTTGTCTTATACGTTCAATCCAACTATGTTGAAAAAGTTGAAACTGACCAGTTCAAGGATCTATCTCCGCGCACAGAATCTGCTGACCATTACCAAAGACAAACGCTTCAATACCGATCCGGAAGTGTCTATCGATGGAACCATGTCACAAAGGCCTCCGGTATTCCGTACCGTATTGTTGGGTATAGACATCAATTTATAATTTTTGAAAAATTCGAGTATATGAAAAAGTCATTAATATTAGTAGTCACAGTATCACTCCTAGTGGCTTGCAACAAAGATTTCTTAGATGTAAAGCCACAACAGAGTGTATTTCTTGAGGATGTTTTTTCTCAAATGTCTACTTCCCGCGCAGCAGTGAATGGATTGTATTCATTGATGCAGTCGTATAGTTACTATGGCCGTGATGCCATGGTGATTCCGGAAGTATTGTCTGATAATGTTACCAGAAGTGTAAGAACCGGCAACCGTTATACCGGTATGAATACGATGACGCATACTGCTACAGATGCGAATGTAAGCAGAATGTGGACCCAAATGTACCAGGTAGCCACAAATGCGAATGCTATTATTGCCAATGAAGACAATATCAAAAAAATTGCCACTTCACTGGAGCAGGCAGAAGCGGCTCAATTGGTGGGAGAGGCCTATGCTGTTCGTGCAATGGTCTATTTTGATCTGGCTAAATTCTTTGGTCGCCCTTTGAACTTTACTGCTGATGGTTCACATCTATGTGTTCCCCTGGTGTTAAAGCAGATAACCAAAATTGAAGAGGTAGTTTTTCCTGCCCGTAATACAGCTGCTGAAGTATATGCACAAATTGATAAAGACATAGCGGAAGCGCTGAAGCGCCTGCCGGTTGATGGTGGCGTTATCAACGGAGGATCAGTGAGTAATGCCCTTTTTAAAACAAGGATGAATAAATTTAGTGTAAATGCCATCCGTGCCCGAATTGCAGTTTTCAGGGAAGATTGGGCAACAGCGATTACTGCTGCAACTGAGGTGATCAACTCCGGCAGGTATTCCTTGTATCCTTTTGGATCAATGGTGCCGGATTTCCGTACGCAAAACAGCGCTGAATCTATTTTCGAAATTGTCAACAATTCAAATGACAATCCGGGAACCGATTCTTATGCGTATTTGTCCAGCCAGCAAGGTTATGGTGAATTACTGGGAACCATCACCAGTATGAACAGTAGAAGCACCGGTACCACCCTTTCTACCTTCCGCAGCTTATATGATGCCTATGCCGCTACAGATGTGAGAAGAGGTTTTGTGGCTCTGGGTAACCGCAATGCCCTGGGCGGAGAATCCAATGTACCGCTTTGCCTCAAATATGTCAACATCACTACGTATCTCGAAAACATAAAAGTGATTCGTTTTGCTGAGATGTACCTTTCTCGTGGTGAAGCACGCGCCAGACTGGCCATTGCTAATAATGACCCGGCTCAACTGACGGCTTCATTGGTTGACATCAATCTCATACGTAAGTTGCGTGATACTGCTTCCGCTACGCTCCCTTATGCCGCATCTTTATTGGCTACACCGCCAACCGGCACCCTACGTGCAGCAGCCTATGTGGACAGTATCATTGTTGAAAGAAGAAAAGAACTGGCGTTGGAAGGACAGCGGTTATTTGATTTGAACAGAACAAGAACCAATTATGTGAAAATCAGTTCTGCAGGTAATGCTACCTCCAGACTGATAAACTATAGCACATCTACCAGTTCTTTCACCCAACGTACTATTTTGCCCATTCCTTTGTCACAGGTACAAAATAATCCGAACATGGTACAGAACCCCGGGTTCTGATAAAGTGAATAAGTATGATGTTTAGAAAGGGACTGTGGGCAGGATGTTTGGTTGTTGTGGTGCTGCTGCTTTCTATGCCTGTAAGGGCAACAGAAAAGCAAGACACCTTGCGGGTATTGTTCGTAGGCAACTCCTATGTCTATTACAACAACCTGGCACAACTCATCAACCTGCTCACAGATTCTATGTCCACCCGCCTGATTTGTACCAAGTCAACTGTGGGTGCAGCCCACCTGGGCGAACATTGGCGTGGTTTGCGTGGTCTTCGCTCGAAGACATTGATTGCAGAAAAGAAATATGACATCGTAGTCATACAAGACAACAGCATGTGGCCATTGGAGCACAAAGACAGCTTGTTGTATTATGGAAAGCTTTTCACCGACTGGATACGTACTACCGGTGCTCGTCCCTATCTCTACTCAACCTGGGCCCGCCAAAAAACCCCGGAAACCCAAACTGCTATCACGGCTGCTTATGCTGAATTAGCGGCTGCCACCGGTGCTACCCGCGTTCCGGTAGGCGATGCCTGGGAATTGGCAAGGCAACAAAAACCTGAGATGGTTTTGTTTCACCCCGATGGTTCACACCCATCACCCGTTGGTACTTTTTTAATTGCACTGAGTTTCATCAAAAAAATTACCGGAACACTGCCTGCCCGGTTCCGGCAGGTATATAATTATCCGGACAAAGACGGCGAGTCTTTCCGTCTGATGCAGTTGACAGATGAAGAAATGAAATTGTGTGCCGGTTTTGTCGAGCAGGTACCATCCAAACAATGAACCTGCCTGCATGAAAAAGCTGTTTACTAATCTTACATTCTGGGTGCTCTTTTCCATTAGTGCAGGTATCCTGCTGGGACATTTTCGTCCTGCGTTGGCAGTACAAATGAAACCACTGGGTGATTATTTCATTGATGTGGTGAAGTTGTTCATAGGGCCTATCATCTTTATTACCCTTGTAACCGGAATTTCCGGCATGGGGGATCTGAAGAAAGTAGGTAAACTCGGTGCCAAGGCACTGATTTATTTTGAGGTAATCACTACGCTTGCACTTATCATTGGTATGCTGGTGGGATGGGTTTTTCGGCCGGGGGCCGGAATTCCGGCTGCAGCCAATACGAAGGTTGATGTTAGCAAATACCAAACCGGCAATGCTTCTATTGATTGGATGGAATTTTTCAAAAGCAATCACACCATCCAAATTTTACTCTTTGCAATACTCGCTGGGATCATTGTAAGCAAACTACCCAACCGGGAAAGGGTACTGCATTTTTTTTACCGTGCTTCCTCCTGGGTATTCAGAGCGCTGCACTGGGTAATGAAACTGGCACCCATCGGGGCTTTTGGTGGTATGGCCTACACCATCGGCAAATATGGCATCGCCTCACTGCTTCCCCTGGGAAAACTGATGTTGTGTGTTTATCTCACCATGGCACTCTTTCTTTTTGTGGTGCTTGGTTCGCTGTTGCGGTATTATTCCATTAGTATCTGGAAATTTCTTTCCTACATCAAAAATGAATTATTAATTGTTTTAGGTACTTCCTCTTCAGAAGCCGGCTTACCTTCTTTGATGGAAAAACTCGAAGGCATGGGCTGTCATAAATCGGTGGTGGGACTGGTAGTACCTGCCGGCTATTCGTTTAATCTGGATGGCACCTCTATCTATTTGTCCATGGCGATTATTTTTCTCGCGCAGGTATTCGATGTTCAATTAAACATGAGTCAGATACTCACCATCATCGGTATCTTGATGGTTACTTCCAAGGGAGCAGCGGGTGTAACCGGAAGCGGCTTCATCATCCTCGCCTCTACACTTACTGCGACCAAAGTCATACCTATTGAAGGACTGGCACTTTTGCTGGGGGTAGATCGCTTCATGTCGGAAGCACGGGCCATCACTAATTTCATTGGTAACGGAGTAGCTGCCATTGTTCTGTCGAAGCATGAAAAAATGTTCGATAAGGGACGCATGCATGAGGCCTTCCACCACAAGGGAGCCGACAGGGTTGATCATGCAGACGCGCAACACTAAGTGCTGCTTTTATCTATTTGCGGCTCTGCTTTGTTATCACTTTCATTAAATAGAGATCAGTGAAATCAATCCAAACAAGAGGAAGAGTATGCCAAATGAAATTGACTGTAACAACAGGAACAAGATCATTTTCAAGAATGTTTTTCCGATAGATTGTTGATAAAAACGATAGAGGGTAAAAAACAGGTACATGAGAATACCGATATTGATAATTGCATCAGTCCATTCGGTCGCTACCGGCAATCTCAAACCTGAAAAAAGGGCAGAAAAAAATAATTGCAATAGTAAGATGATGAAGATGCCACAATAGAGGTGAATGGTAAGTATCGCATGCTCTGTATACCACCATTTTTTACGGCGTATGTACAAGAGCAACAGTATCCAGGCAGTAATGGGAAGCGAAACGAAGAGCATCTTCGGCAGGTACAATAAAAAGGTTTTACCAAAATCATCACCAAATGCAGCTCCCCCGCCATTGTACTTTTCTCGAAGTCCGGCCATTTTTTTCTTAAAAAAATGTTCCACAAAGTTGTCCCGTTTTTCAACAGGCAATTGTTGTTGATACAATTCATATAAAGAGGCACTGATGATCGTATCCTCAGTTAAGGAGCTAATTTTAATGTTTCCAATCATGCCCGACTTGGTAATCGTAGAATCCAAAACTTCATCATAAATAGTGTTCAAGTTGCTGCTGTCTTTTTTTAATAGCCAGCGCTTTTTTTCCAATTGAATCACTTTTTCTTTTATCAGTAGTTGTTTGATTTCTGTAGTACTATCGGTAATGCTTTGATCGAGTTCAATGATTTTTTTGTCCAGTAAGCGAACCACAGAATCTTTGGTAATAATTCGCCCTTCGTTCTCTTGATCTTTTACTTCAGTGGAGGGAACGAAGTATTGGAAGATGAAAAAGGCAAAGGAGATGAACAGGTACATCCTGATGGGGTGCAGGTAGCTGGCTCTTTTGCCGGCGATGTATTCATTCGTAAGCTTGCCCGGTTTTAATAACAACACACGAATGGTGGAGAAGAATTTTCCATCAAAATGGGTGAAGTCATTGAAGAAATGTACCAACAATTGCCAGAAGCTTTCTCTGGGTTCAGTATTCTCCTGACCGCAGTGACTGCAGAAACGGTCGGATACTTCTGCACCGCAGTTCAGGCAGTTCCTTTCTTTTCTAAGCCGGCGATTGGACATAGAAATTATTCCCCTAGTGATAAATTGAATAAGAAATTCAAAACAATAGTATGAATTTCCCTCCGGATTTATGTTCTTCCGGCCATTAAATTACTGATTAGATAATAATATTATTTTCAATGGATACTTCTACCGCCTGGTAAATGCATCGCTATGTATCCTGATCTGAGAGGCCATATTTGGTGTTCAGTGAAAATATAGTATCTGCAGAATAAGTCTCCTGGCTTACCTCTGATAACTGGTCTGCCAGCAATTGTTTTTTATGGTCCAGTGTAGAACGATTGGATGCAATGATTTGTGCTTCTTTTTCATCGGGAGCATTTTTCATATTATCCAGCAAAGACAATACTGCATCCATCTGCTGCAATACAGCGGTGATTTGGTTGGGCAACCAACTGGTGATAGGTGTTCCTCCCGTTGCTTTGGCATAGGGGGTATTGGCCATGATGTATTTCTGCACAAACTGCCAGTGTCCGTTCCTGAAATGATAGATCTGTTCGAGTATGCCCAACAAACGAGACAATCCGGTGGCGGAGGTATGTTGATGTAAATAGCCGCTCATGCCTTCCTCATGGATATTTTTCACCTGTGCTTCCAGGTCATTGAAAAAATGTTGTACAACTAGCGGTCTGTATTTTCTGAGGTCGAGCAGGTAGGCGGTGAGCTCGTTTTTGGGATAAAAATTGGTCACACCGGAGAAAATATCTTCCATGGGAATGATATCATCTTGCGCTCCTGTCTGACCGCGGAATTGTTGTGGGGTATCCCATACGCCGGTATAGGTAACACCATCCCCAAAAATTTCCTCATTGCCCTTGATACCCATGATGAAAACGCGAAAGTCGTTGTAATGCTGCCAGCGCGATGCCTTCCACATTTCTTTTCTGCGGATGTTCATGCGGGTGAGGGTATCCAGGTTGTCATCAAGTGCCTGCTCTACTGCAGGGAGATCGTTGTTTTCAATGGATTGAAATGCTTTCATCACAGAACCCACTAATGCAGGGGAAAACTGGTTGATGTCCACATGCAGCAAGATGAACCCTGCTTCATCCGGCTGGCCGGAAAAGCGAACACACATAGAGAGGTTATGCCACTCTAACGGACCACTCGGATCAATTTTTTTGAAATTCCCTAAAGAGTATCCGTAATGATAATCTAGCCAGGGAAATACCTGCAACTTATCGCATATAGCCACCATTGGTTGTGCGATTTGCGCAGGTAATATAGTGTTGGCTTTGCCATATTTTCCGGTTTCACGAAAATGTTGAAAGGCAGGTTCCAATGTATAGGCAGATGTTAGAAATGCATAAGCCCGGTACAGCGCCTGAATAACGCGGATATCTTTTTCCGCCTTCACCTGCTCCAGAAAATTCGGCAAGTTAGCTGCTGCAGCATGAATTTTTCCGGGATAATGTAAGTAACCGCCGGTTCCGTCTTCCTTTACCACCGGCATATTGTCGAGTAGTTCCTGCAGTGGTTGATAGGTTCCTGGAAGAACTGCTAGCGGAGGAGCAGTAGGTAAAAATCCGTGGGAGGCGCTGACGTCAAAAAATCCGTCCGAGTACGTGTCTTGTAAAATTTTCATGGCAAGTCGTTGAAACTTCCGCAAAGTAAACAAGAATTGCCCAAAAACTAATGACCGTTAGGATATTTAATTCTTTCTAATGTTGTCAATTTTTCCCTGTTTTACTGCGAAGACCATGGCAGTTTTCGGGGCTATGCGCAAGGGCTCTTTCAGTGGAATAGATTGTTCCTGAAAAATAGGCTGCGCCATGCTTTGCTGAGTAATCAATTCCGCGAAGCGACGAGTGTCTAGCAGCATTTCTTTTTCGTTGCGGTTCATCACTACCATGAGTGTGTCTCCGGTGGTATGCCGGAAGTAGACATACATGCCATCATAAGGAGCGAAGTGTAGAGTTTTACCCTGGGTGATGGCAGGATGTTGTTGGCGCCAGTGCAACATTTGCCGCATGAATTGCTGTATGTTTTTCTGTGCAGGGTTGAGTCCTTTACCAGTGAATGCATTCACCGTATCACCTTTCCATCCCCCCGGAAAATCGATACGGATATGTCCGTGGTCATTGGGATGTTTGGAATTGGAAGCCAATATCTCTGTTCCATATAGGAATTGGGGAATGCCCCGCATAGTCAAGATATAAGTAATGGCCATTTTCAAGAGAGCAGTGTCCTCATTCAGTTGCGTGAATATCCGATCCATGTCATGGTTGTCACCGAAGACCAACATTTGGTTGGGATTCGCATAGGCAAAATCATTGGCCAATGCCTCATACAGTCGGGTAAGTCCGGTGGAAGTCCATGGAATCTCCTGCTCCCGAATTCCATTGATCAGTGCCTGTTGCACGGGAAAATCCATCACTGTATTCAGGCAGCTGATATATCCATCACTGTTTTTTTTCCCTTGCTGCCAGTAAGATTCAATCAATGGATTGTAACTCCATTCTTCCCCTACCATACTGAAGTTGGGATATTCCTGCATCATGCGACAACTCCATTGGCGCAAAAATTCTTTGTTGCTATAACCATACGTGTCTTGCCTGATTCCTCCCAGCTGCAAGGTTTCTGTGAACCAGATGCTACGCTGGATCAGGTAATTGGCCACCAGCGGATTTTCACTGTTCATATCGGGCATGGTTTTATCGAACCAGCCACGCGTCATTAAGTCTTTGTCATAATTGGAGGCATAGGGATCCTGGTTGGTAGTTCTTTTGTGGGAAGTGATTTGATACGCATCGGCCTTGTTGATCCAGTTTTTCATCGGAAGGTCTTTCATCCAGCGGTGTTCACTGCCGCAGTGATTCAACACTTCATCGAAGATGAGTTTGATGCCTTTTTGTCTTGCTTTCATAGCCAGCTCCCGATAATCTTCCATCGTTCCATATCGAGGATCTATTCGATAATGATCTGTGATGGAATAGCCATGGTAAGAGTAGGTGGCCATATTGTTTTCCAACAGGGGCGTACACCAGATGGCGGTGAAGCCCATGTCTTTGATATAATCCAGGTGATCGATGATACCTCGCAGGTCGCCGCCATGTCTTCCGCCGGGAAAATCCCGGCGAACCGAAGCTTCCTTCATCCCTGCCACCACATCATTGGAGGGATCTCCATTGGCAAAACGATCGGGCATAATCAGGTAAACGACATCGGTGGATTGGAATCCTTTCAGTTCCCGCGGGTCACGCTGGCGCGACAACAATTGGTAGCGCAGCGTATCCTTTTTTTGCTGCGGGTATTGAAAGACAATCGGTAATATTCCCGGCTTTGTTCCGGGCTGAATAAATAAGTCGATGAATAAATAATTCTTGCTGTCAGCAGGGATCACTTTTTCGATGCGCACACCGGGATAAACCAGCGAGGGTTTGGCCGAACCAATGCCAGGCCCTTCCACCATTAGTTGCAGTCGGGGATTTTTCATCCCAATAAACCAGTTCAGGGGTTCAGCCCGGCTAATTTGCGCCAATGAGGGCAACTGAAAAAAACAGCTGGTAACTACTGTCAGCAGCATTCCACCGTACATTGAAAAAATTGTCTTTTGCATCGCGCCTAAAGGGTGTTTTAAATACGGATTTATTCCCCCGGAAACCTCTATTGAAATTTTCCTTCGAATAATTTCATAAAACTAATGTGTTTTTTGTACATATTTGTACTTCAAACGATGTTTGCCGGTATGCTGAAAAGGTATGTATTGCTTTCTTTTTTAGTGCTCTTATCGTCAGTCAACCTGACTGCCCAACTGCTGAGTACTAATATACCTTTCCCAACGGATACGGATAATTTGTCCATCACAGTTGATGCCGGCAAGGGCAATCGCGGACTGAACAATTATACTCCGGTGAGTGATGTATATGTGCACACCGGTGTAATTACGAATTTAAGTACCAGCAATACAGATTGGAAATATGTAAAATTGGGCAATCAAAGTCCATGGGGTAAATTATTACCGGAATTGCAGGCAGTATCGCTAGGTAACAATCGTTGGAGGTACGACATCAACAACATTCGTGCTTATTATGGTGTTCCGGCTGGGGAAACCATTTTGAAGATTGCTATTCTTTTCAGAAGCGGTAATGGCTCATTGAAGCAGGCCAACATAGACGGGAGTGATATGTACCTGAATGTATATTCTTCTTCTGTTTTTGCACAACGCTTCATCACGCCGCCTTTACAGCCCACCTTTACTCCGATTGTTGAGCCAATCAATAAAACCATTGGAGAATCGGTTCCGGTGTTGGTACAATCCAATACCGCTGCCAACTTCACACTGTATTTCAATGGCACCGTGATTCAAACAGCTACGGCCGCGCTGTCGGTGGCTGCCACACCTGTTGTTGGTCAACCCGGTAACCAGGAAATCGTTTCTCATGCAGTAAATGGAGCTACAACGTTGCGAGATACCATTCGGTTTTTTGTTGCAGGTGGTTCGAATATTGCTCCATTGCCCGCAGGTGTGCGGGATGGTATTAATTATGGCGGCGACAATACATCTGCCACGCTGGTGCTGTATGCTCCCGGAAAAACCCGTGTTTCTGTTATTGGAGATTTTCCCGGCAGTAACTGGACGGAGCAGACCAATTATACCATGAATAAGACGCCCGATGGGAATTATTGGTGGTTGCGTATGACCGGACTCACACCGGGAATGGAATATGCTTTTCAGTACCTGGTAGATGGTGATTTGAAAGTGACGGATCCTTATTGCGAAAAAATTCTGGATCCCTGGAATGATGGATTCATTGCAGCAGCGACTTATCCTTCTCTAAAGCCGTATCCTACCGGAAAGACAACCGGCATTGTTGGCATTCTGCAAACTGCCCGGCCGGCGTATAACTGGACGGTCAATAATTTTGCCCGCCCTGATAAGCGATCGCTGATCCTTTATGAATTACTGCTCCGTGATTTTATTCAGGCGCATGATTGGAAGACCTTACGTGATACGCTTACTTATTTGCAGCGATTGGGTATCAATGCCATCAAGTTGATGCCTGTGAATGAATTCGACGGCAATGAAAGCTGGGGATATAATCCTGCCTTCTTCTTTGCTCCGGATAAATATTATGGTCCTTCAGCAACCCTTAAGGAGTTCATCGATACCTGCCATCGCCGTGGCATAGCTGTTATACTAGATATGGTGCTGAATCATACCACAGGTGCTAATCCCTTAGCAGCCCTCTATTGGAATGCGGCCCTTAACCAGCCTGCTGCCAATAATCCCTGGCTGAATGAAACGGCACGACATCCTTTCAATGTATTCAATGATTTCAACCATGAATCATTAGCTACGCGGTATTTCAGTTGCCGGGTGATGGAACATTGGCTCAAAGAGTATAAGATTGATGGTTACAGGTTTGACCTATCGAAGGGGTTCACCCAAAATAATTCGGGCAGCAATGTGGCACTGTGGGGACAGTATGATGCCAGTCGGGTGGCCATCTGGAAACGTTATTATGATTCATTGCAGGTGTATGTGCCCGGTAGTTATGTAATACTCGAACATTTTGCTGCCAATTCAGAGGAGATAGAACTCAGTAATTACGGGATGATGCTCTGGGGCAACAATACTTTCAATTTTCAGGAGGCAGCTATGGGATTTCTGCCAAATAGCAATTTTGAAGGAAATATTTTCACCAACCGCGGTTGGTCACAACCACACCTGGTGGGATACATGGAAAGTCATGATGAAGAGCGATTGATGTATAAAACGCTGCAGTTCGGGAATGCGGCCGGGTCCTACAACACAAGAACCTTATCCACTGCATTAAAACGAATGGAACTCACAGCGGCTTTCGGTTTGCTAACACCCGGACCAAAAATGATCTGGCAATTTGGTGAACTGGGGTATGACTTCTCTATCAACTATTGTACGGATGGAAGTGTAAACAGCAATTGCAGAACCGGCAATAAGCCCATTCGATGGGATTATCGCCAACAACCTGACAGGCAAGCATTGTATACTGTTTATAGTAAGCTCAATCAGTTGCGGCTTCATCCGATGTACCGCAATAATTTCACTTCCAACCGCATCACCTTTTCGTTGGGAGGAGCTTTCAAATGGATGCAGCTGATTACTGATACCTCTAATATTTGTGTGTTGGGGAACTTTGATGTGAATTCGGTTACCGGACAATTTACGTTCCCTTCATCAGGAACCTGGTATGAATATATTTCCGGTACAACTTTTTCTGCTACGGGAAGCTCACAATCAATTGCGTTGCAGCCCGGGGAATATAAAGTGTATATCAACCGGCCTTTGTCCGGTCCGATTACTTCAGTAGCAGAGAATCCTGCCGCTTCCGCCCATTCATTTCAGGTTCGTTTATATCCGAATCCTGTTACGCGGGCAGGCATGTATGAAATAGATATGAAGACAGCCGGACAAGTAAATGTTTTGCTGTTCAATGCGCAGGGACAACAGGTGAAGCAACTCTTTTCCGGCAGACTCAATGCCGGTAAGCATCGGATGGCTTTTGGGGAAGCTGTAGCGCAATTGCCGGGGGCTCAATATGTTCTCACGGTGAAAAATTCCTCTACTACGCGCTCGGTACGTTTCATTTTACCTTAATATTGTTGTACGATTACCATGGCTGAGAAAGTAACTCCCGTATTGAAAAGTGCCCGCAATGAAAGAGAGAACCTCCAATCTTTCTTCAATATTGCGGTTTCTGTGGACTGTGTCATATTTGGATATGACAAGAATGAATTGTTTGTCTTGTTGCGAGAATCTGAACTCGAAGAGTTCCAGGGCCTCTATTCCCTGATGGGTGATCTGGTTCGTCCCAATGAAGATCTTACAGAGGCCTCCTACCGTATCTTATTTGAAAGAACAGGCTTGCAACATGTGTACATGGAGCAGGTGCATACTTTTGGTAAAGTAGACCGCCACCCGACCGGTCGGGTAATAACAACCGCCTATTTCTGTTTGGTGAACATGCAAGACCAACAGCTAGCTATTGCCGGCAGGGATGTAGATTGGTATCCGGTAAGAAAAGTAAAGAAACTCGCTTTTGACCACCATGATATTTTGCAACTGTGTATCAGGCAGTTGCAGGAGAGGATCATGGAGCGACCTATTATTTTCCATTTATTACCTACCCGCTTCTCGCTACGAGAGTTACAATCTGTTTACGAGGCCATTTTAGGGGTGGAATTGGATAGAAGAAATTTCCGCAAGCGCATAGCACTGAAGGATTGGGTTACTGATACCCAGACCATGGAAAAAGAGGTCAGTCATCGCCCCGGGAAACTATATCAGGTTAGGTCCTGCTATCAGAATACGACCCAATCTTACCAATAAGCCAGTACTTCCTGCTTGGCCCATTTTGTTTTATCCCTTCCATTAAAAAATTTTTCAAAGAATTATTTGGCACTTTCTTAAAAATTCATAAGTTGTGTGCTATATACACAATAAAACGTGTATTTGATACATATTATAGTATCAGGAATTTTATTCGAACCAAAAAACAATTGCTTATG
>JBJTJJ010000107.1:0-1311 GCA_046095445.1 Sediminibacterium sp. | reverse complement strand
ACTGATATAGTAGATTATCTATATTTGCCAAAAATGATAATATGATTGAATGGATGGATACACCCTGGAAATGGTATGTTGCAGGACCATTAATTGGTCTGACTGTGCCACTACTTCTCTGGTTGGATAATAAGCGCCTTGGAATTTCAGCCAATCTCCGACATTTATGTGCCATTGTAATTCCAACAAAGTTGTCATTCTTTCAGTATGACTGGAGGAAAGAAAGTTGGAATCTATTCCTGGCGGCAGGTATAGTAGCGGGAGGATGGTTTGCTACGCATATGTTGAACAACGGTGCACAACTACAAGTTGCCCCTTCTCTAACTTCTTACCTGGAAAGCAAAAATCTTGTCAACATACAGCAAAGTGTTCCTGTTCAACTTTTCAGCTGGACCTCCTTGGGAAGTTTTCGGGGATTTATTGGTATGGTTGTCGGGGGATGGTTGGTTGGATTTGGAACCCGCTATGCAGGGGGATGCACTTCCGGTCATGCCATTTCCGGCATCAGTCAATTGCAATGGCCTTCGCTGCTGGCAACCTGCTGTTTTATGCTGGGAGGAATTCTTGCCACCTATTTAATCTTACCTTATCTGCTGTAATATGAAAACTACTCATCCCATACCCGATACTGATATTGAAGTAAATACTGACGTTTGCTCAGATCCAAGTGAAAAGTCTACTTCTTTTACTCAATTATTAGTATTTTTTGCAGTTGGTATTTTCTTTGGTGCTGTACTCACTAAAGCTGAAGTTACTTCATGGATTCGCATACAAGAAATGTTTCAATTCAAGTCGTTCCATTTGTATGGTGTTATTGGATCTGCCATTTTTACCGCATTTATTGGAACAAATATCTTGAGATTGTCAGGTTCTACAACTAGTATGGGGGACCCTCTGAAAATACGAAAGGTTAATTTTCATAAGGGTCAAATTATTGGAGGACTCTGCTTTGGTATTGGCTGGGCATTGACTGGTGCATGTCCCGGACCTATTTTCGCTATTATAGGAAGTGGACATTCAGTTTTTATTGTAATTTTAATTTCGGCACTTGCAGGTACCTGGAGCTACGGGTGGCTGCGGAACAGACTGCCGCATTAGGTATGTTACAATGTAAGAACTCCCTACTCCCAATTGCATTCACTCTTCTTAGTTTTCTTTCCTGTAACTCATCTTCTACTGAAAATAGAACCCAATTAGATAAATCAGATTGCTGGACTGGCGCCGGTGAATGGCAGATTCCGGTTGACACTGGTGGCTTTCAAATTCGATATGGGCATGAACTGGTTGTGCACACAGCCAAATACCTAGGAC
>JBJTJJ010000106.1:0-2965 GCA_046095445.1 Sediminibacterium sp. | reverse complement strand
ATTGAAGTATTTCGTCACTCATGGGTTTTACCTTGCTGGGAAAGTAGGCCAATAGTTTGCCGTTTTCATCCAGCAGGAATTTGTTGAAATTCCATCCAATAGTGGCATCCAAAACACCATTTTCAGATTTGCTGGTCAGCCACTTGTAAATAGGTGCCATATCACTGCCTTTGACGCTTACTTTGCTGGCAAGGGGGAAACTAACTCCATACCTAGCTTTACAAAAAGCCCTGATTTCAGTATCTGAACCGGGTTCCTGTCCGCCGAAATTATTCGCGGGGAAACCAACAATGACCAGTTTGTTTTTGTACTGATCATATAGTTTTTGCAGGTCTTCATATTGAGGGGTATAGCCACACTCTGAAGCAGTGTTGACTATTAATATTTTTTTGCCTTTAAAAGCAGAAAAATCAATGGTGGCACCTTCGATGGATTTTACTTTGAATCGATGTATCGAAGGGTCAGTAGGGAGCGTAGCGCTAGACAAAATGGTGACGATGGCCATCAGGAGTAAATGTTTCATGTGATAATATTATATAACTGTAACAACTCAGTATTCAAAAAGTTTGAAAAGGGCCAATCAACCGGTCAGTGAGGTGTAAGCAACAGTTGCAATACTGATCTGGCAGCCGGGGACTTGCAGCAAGGATTTCCCGCAAGCTTCGAGGGTGGCACCTGTGGTTATCACATCATCCACCAGTAAACAATGTTGATTCATCAGCAGTTGGGGTTGATTGACGTGAAAAATATTTTGCATGTTCAGCCAACGGTTATCCCGGCTTTGCCGTGTTTGAGATTGCGTAAATTTTTCCCGGGTGACGGCAAGTTGGTAGACCGGTTTATGAAGTACCTGACTAATTCCTTCCGCAATTAGTGCTGCCTGGTTATATCCGCGCTGCAATTCCTTCTCTTTGTGCAATGGAAGAGGAATGATACAATCGATGGATTGAAATCGGTGGGAGTAAAGTAATGTATTGCCCAATTTTTTTCCCAGCCAGTAACCGACCTCTTTTTTTTGTTGGTATTTCAGTGAAAAGATCAACTCCTGCATAAGGGTATTGCGCGTGAAATAATAAGCGGCAGTGGCGGATGTTGCGGAAAGTCTTCCCCAGAAAATCTTTTCAACGGGATTGTGGTTGAGGTCTGCAAAACCTGTTAATGGGAGATGGTAGTCACAGATCGGACAAATCAATTGATGGCGAGATCTGAGATCGGTGAAGCATCCCATACAATAATGGGGAAAGAATAGATGCATCAATGCCTGGAAGGGTTGAACCAATGTCTGTGTCATCAGCAAAGGTTCGGCGAGGCACCAATAAAAAATTCAGTATTTATCGATAGTATTAATACGCTACTGGAACAAATGCCGGTATACTTCTTCCACACTACTGAGTGCGGTGACACGGATGGAGCCGGTTGTTGTTGGCAATCCTTTTTTATTAAAGGCGGATACAATGATTTCTCGGAAGCCTAGTTTTTCTGCTTCGGCAATTCTTTGTTCGATTCTGTTCACTGCGCGAATCTCTCCGTTGAGACCGACCTCACCCGCCAGGCAGATATGGGGTGGAACGGGCTGGTCTTCGTAAGAAGACATCAATGCACAAATGACTGCCAGGTCGATGGAGGGATCTTCCACGCGGATGCCTCCGGCGATGTTCACGAAAACATCTTTCATACCCAGTTGAAATCCGCCTCTTTTTTCTAAAACTGCCAGTAAGAGTTGTAAGCGTCTCAGATCAAAACCGGTGGCTGTGCGTTGAGGAGTGCCATAAACACCGGGGGTAACCAATGCCTGCACTTCAATCAAAAGAGGGCGCATGCCTTCCATGGTGGCGGCGATAGCGCTTCCACTGAGAACTCCATCTCTTTGTGCGATAAGAATTTCTGAAGGATTGGAAACGATGCGCATACCGGTACCGGTCATTTCATAAATGCCCAATTCAGAAGTACTGCCAAAACGATTCTTTAGAGTGCGCAACATGCGATAGGCGTAATGACGATCTCCTTCAAATTGCAGCACAGTATCGACCATGTGTTCCAAAATTTTCGGACCAGCTATACTGCCATCTTTGGTGATATGACCAATCAGGAAAACCGGAGTCTGTGTTTCTTTTGCGAAGCGCTGGAATTCACCGGCACACTCTCTGATCTGGCTAATACTCCCTGCGGAAGAATCGATGAGTGGTGATTGTAAGGTTTGGATAGAATCTACTATGACAAGTTGTGGTTGTAATTTTTTTATTTCACGGAAGATGACTGCTGTGTCTGTTTCTGTGAGCAGATAGAAGGAATTGTTGTTGGCAGAAAGTCGATCTGCGCGCATCTTGATTTGTTGTTCACTCTCTTCGCCGCTAATATAGAGTACGCGAAGATCTTTCATCATCAATCCATCTTGCAGAAAGAGTGTACTCTTTCCGATCCCCGGTTCTCCGGCTACCAGTACGATGCTACCGGGAACAATACCACCGCCAAGTACTCTGTTCAATTCCTGATCGGGTACTTGAATTCTTTTGGTATCTGCCGCTACAACTTCAGTGAGCGCGATGGTCTTATTGATTTTTTTTTCTCCGGAATAATTTTTCCAATCACCTGTTTTTGAATTGCCTTTGTCGAGTACTTCTTCCGAAAATGTATTCCACTCATTACATGCCGGACATTTGCCTAACCATTTAGCACTTTCATAACCGCAGTTATTGCAAAAGAAGGCAGTTTTTATTTTGCTCATGGTAACAAAGGTAGTGGTGAGAAAAAGAAATTAAGATGCCATGATGCAGTATTTACGCGTACTCTATTGCTTTCTGCTATAAAAGCAAAAGGGCCAACATTGCTGTTGACCCAATCACTTACTAACCCATTAAATTCAGCCTCTAAATTACAATAATGGGGCAGATGGCAAAATTAATTTTGAGGAATCTTCAGATTGTGAGCAATTACGCATTATAAAAAAATAAATACTTACAATTCC
>JBJTJJ010000105.1:0-4371 GCA_046095445.1 Sediminibacterium sp. | reverse complement strand
AAATTTTTGTTTCCTATATGCGCCCTCGCTGCTGCGATAACCGTAATGTTGGGAGCATTAGGCTCACATGCGCTCAAATCGATGCTTCAACCCAATCAATTGACAAGTTTTGAGACAGCTGTTCGTTACCAGTTGTTTCATTTGCTGGCCCGTCTGTTTACCTGTGTGATGAGTTTTCATTTCACCAAAGTTTCTTTCAAATGGGTTATTCGACTTTTTAGTGTTGGAATAGTTTTATTCTCAGGATCAATTTATCTGATCATCTATTTTCAGTACCACTTGATAGATCTTCCTCGCGGGTTGGTAATTCTTACTCCACTCGGTGGTATTTCCCTAACGGCCGGTTGGATAGTCATGGCAGGTATTCTTTATAAAGCAAGTACACAAAAAGTGGAAAACTAAGAGAGCCTTTTACAGTTTTGCACATTCCCTGGTGGAATAGGGTTCAGGCACTCTCATGGCTTATATTTGTTACAATGGCTACTTCCGCGAAAAAGAAAAAGGCTGCTGTTTCACCGGATCCCACGGATCTTTCTCCCGATAACGAACAAAAAGTTAGCGTGCAGGAAGTGATGCAGGATGAACGAACCATCAAAATAACAGGTGTGTTTTTTCTTTTACTTGCTGCCTTTCTTCTGGTTGCTTTCACATCTTACTTATTTACCTGGCAGCAGGATCAAGACAAACTTTTTCAATTCGGTATTCGGATTTTCACCATGAAAGATATCCGAATGGACAATCAATTGGGTGTTGTAGGGGCATTTGTTGCACATCAGTTGATTTACCATGGATTTGGACTCGCAGCCTATTTCCTATGTACTACACTATTTGTAATTGGTGTGAATCTATTATTCGATAGAAAAGTTTTTAGTTTGTCATCTAATGTAAAGTATGTTGTAACCGGATTGATAGTTTTTAGTTTGGCTCTTAGTTTCTTTTTGCCTCAAAATGGTTTCCCCTGGGGAGGTGCTGCGGGTGATTGGATGAACCAATGGGTAACCGGTTGGCTGGGTAAAGTGGGAACAGGTTTTCTTTTAGGTGCTACCTGTCTTGCATCTGTAATTTGGTGGTTCAATCCTACATTTCGCTGGCCCTCGCGCAAAGTAGTTGAGCCTTCAGATTTAAGTTCCAATACACAAGAAGAGGAGTGGAAAGCCCCGGAAGATGATGAGCAGCCTGTTTATCAACAATGGGAAAACGAAACCAATCCATTACAAGGAGCCAAGTTGACTATTCATGATGAAGTAAAGCCGGTTGAACCTGAAATACAGTTCACGACACGTGAAGAATTTCCGGAGGAGCCTGTTGCTGAACCCATTGATCAAGTTAGAGTTTCCTCGGCAGATGACGAAAAAAATGATGCACTTTCCCTAGAAATAAAAGAAACGCCGGTTGAGCAAAAGCAGTCCTCTGTAAAATCTGCCATCAAAGCGCTTGCTCCTTATGATGCCACGTTAGATTTACTGAACTATAAATATCCATCTCTTTCTTTATTGGAACAGCATGGTAGTGAGAAAATCGTTCATGATCCTCAGGAACTGGAAAGTAACAAAAACCAGATTATTGCGACACTAAAGAATTATGACATCCATATTCAGCGTATAGCAGCAACTGTTGGTCCGACTGTTACTCTTTATGAGATTGTTCCTGCGCCGGGTGTTCGCATCAGTCGAATTAAAAACCTGGAAGACGACATTGCATTAAGTCTGGCAGCACTTGGCATTCGCATCATAGCTCCAATACCGGGAAAGGGAACTATAGGTATTGAAGTTCCCAATGTTCGAAAGTCAGTTGTGAGCATGAAGACACTGCTGGCATCCGAAAAATATCAGTCCAACAACTACTCCCTTCCCATCGCCATCGGAAAGAAGATCGATAATGAAAATTTTATTGTCGATCTGGCCAATATGCCTCACCTGCTCATGGCCGGTGCCACAGGTCATGGAAAGTCAGTTGGGATCAATGCGCTCCTCGTTTCACTTTTGTACAAAAAGCATCCTTCTCAACTTAAACTGATATTGGTTGATCCGAAGAAAGTGGAGTTAAGTCTATACAGGGTCATTGAAAAGCATTTCCTGGCTAAATTACCAGGTGAGGAGGAAGCAATCATCACAGACATCAAGAAAGTTGTGCATACACTCAATGCATTGTGCATTGAAATGGACAATCGCTATGATTTACTCAAAGAAGCAGGGTGTAGAAATATTCGGGAATACAATGAAAAATTTGCTGAACGAAAACTCAACCCCTTAAAAGGACACCAGTATCTTCCATTCATAGTTTTGATAATAGATGAGTTTGCAGATCTCATCATGACAGCCGGAAAAGAGATTGAACTTCCTATAGCCCGTTTGGCACAGTTAGCCCGTGCAATTGGCATACACCTCATCATTGCCACACAGCGTCCATCTGTTAATATCATTACAGGAACCATCAAAGCAAATTTCCCTGCACGCATTGCTTTCAAGGTCTCCAGTAAAATCGATAGTCGGACTATCCTCGATACCGGAGGTGCTGAGCAGCTAATTGGGAAAGGGGATATGCTCATTAGCTATGGTGGAGAAATCACCCGACTCCAGTGTGCTTTTATTGACACACCTGAAGTTGAAAAGATATGCGAATTCATACAAAAGCAACCGGGTTATCCGGAAGCTTTCTTGCTGCCCGAATATGTTGATGAAAAAGAATTAGAAGGGAAAGATTTTGATATCAATAACCGTGACCCATTGTTTGAAGATGCTGCCCGTTTAATTGTTGTTAGTCAGATAGGATCTACTTCCTTGCTGCAGCGAAAGATGAAACTGGGCTATAACCGTGCAGGCAGATTAATGGATCAACTCGAGGCGGCCGGTATCGTGGGTGCGAACCAGGGCAGTAAGGCAAGGGATGTCTTGTTCAAGACTGAGGCCGAATTGACGCAGTTTCTGCAACAATTTTAAGTCAGAATCCCGAAAAATCCAGTATTCACCGAATTTCATCATTCGGGAAAACCAATCACCTATCTTTGCCACGCAAAAATCAACCTGCATGAAATACAGTTTGCTGCTGATTGCGAGCTTAATCAGTCTTGGTGCTTCCGCACAAAATGACCCAGCCGCCAAAAAAGTACTTGATGGTGTTGGAGCTAAAGTGAAAGCTGCTAAGGGTATGATCGCCAACTGTCAGCTCGTTTCTATTAGCAGTAAGGGCAAACAAACTGGTACCAAAGCTATCACAGTATCCATGAAAGGGGAGAAGTATGTGGTCAAACAAGGAAAACTGGAAGTTATTTGTGATGGACAAAATGTGTACAGTTTTGATGGTGAAAAGACCATTACTAAGACAACAGTAGCCGAGAGTAATAATTCATTGAATCCACAGAAATTATTATCCGGAGCCTATGATAAAGACTTTACCTACAAGCTTTTATCAACTCCGGGAAAGTTTCATGAAATTGAAATGAAACCACTTGATACCCGGAAAAACTTTTCTAAAATCAATTTATTCATCGATAAGACAAAAAGTAGTATTGCCAGCGCAAAAATCATGGATAAAAGCAATAATGTGACTGAATTCAAGATCCTGAATATGAACTTCAGTGCTGTATTGGCTGATAACATGTTTGTGTTCAATAAGGCCAAGTATCCTAAAGACGTCGAGATACTGGATTAATTCAGTGATTATCGAATTATATACGTTACCCCTTCCAAAGCCAGATCTGTTGATGGAAAATTAGCTTTAGCTTCCTCCAGCAAGGGAGTTACATCTTCGTATTTGCTACTAAAATGCCCTATTAGCAACCGTTCAACCCCGGTAGATTTTGCCAACAATGCTGCTTGATGAGCGGTACTATGATAACGTGCATGTGCTTTCTCGGCATAATCATGCAAATAAGTTGATTCATGGTATAAAAGACGAACACCCGCTAAAACCTCTGTTAATGCAGGAATATACCTGGTATCAGCACAATAGGCATAGGAGGCAGGAAGACCCGCTGAAGAGGTAACGGTTGCATTTGGAATTACTTCCCCTGTGCCTGTCATATAGTCTTCCCCTCTTTGCAAATGGGAAAAATAGGCCGCAGGTATACCCTTTTCTACAGCCTTCTGTTTATTGACACGTCGTGGCATTTTCTTTTCATCCAGCCGACACCCCCAACAACTGATTCGATGCTCCACAGGAAAACAACGAAGCGTAAAATGTCTGGTTTCTAACAATTCCCCGGGCTCAGTCATTATTTTGTATTCAATAGGATAGGGGAGTACCGTATGTGCTGCTGATAACTGCTGTTGGATGATTTCCGGCAAACCCGGCGGACAAAAGAGAATAATCCCTTCTTTTCTGCTCAAAAGACCCATAGAGGTGAGCAATCCTATTAGTCCAAAATAATGA